>JAILGS010000080.1 GCA_024696615.1 Lachnospiraceae bacterium | reverse complement strand
TCATATGCTAAGATTAAGATCAGTCAAGACTCGCTCGCGAGTCTTGCGCGCCGGATTCGGGTCTGCTTCAGCAGACAAATTCCTGTCCGAATCCGTGCGCATCCTCGCGGAGCGTTTAACTCAGTCGGAGCTTGTACTCCGACTGAGTTAAAAATCTCACAGATATTTCATTATAACGCATTTTCATGGGAATATGCAAGATTTCCGCCCCATAAAACCGGTGCGCATCCTCGCGGAGCGTTTAACTCATTCGAAGCTTGTACCCCGACTGAGTATAGTTTGTCTTAACCCCCACCTACGCTAATGCTTAGAGGTGTGGGATTTCTCCGAATGAGTAAAAAAAACTCCCCCACCGCTTAGCCTCGGTGGAGGAGAAAAAGAAGAGGATTATGATAAACCCTAGTAGCACAGCAAATTTACGATTTAAAGAAACGAAATCACCGGCTCCTTTGGAGAATCAATATAGGTAAGATTAGTCACCCGACAGACGGGTACCTCATGCTGCATCACCTCGTCAAAGCTGATGCGCACAATTCCATCAATTTGAACCCATTGTCGGTCCGGTATTTCATACGCTTTAAAATAATTACAGATGATCCCTGCAAATGTCATATCCGCCTCACAGCATGTCATCACTTTACGACCTGCGATAAATTCCATCTCACTACCGTCCTTCATATGATGAGCACAGGCAATAAAATGTACTTTCTTTCCCGCATATACCTCTTTTCGCTCCAATGCGTCCAGACAAAATACGGCAAAGCCTTCATCATCCAGGCAAAGATCATCACTAGCAAGATCATAGGGAAGCATCTCGTTCATGGAAAGGAAGATGTCCCCATCCTTTCCTTTAAAGAGAAAATTGCACTTAGGATTCATGGCTCGAATATTTCTGGCATAGGAAGCCAATTCCTCCCGCTTCTCGTCACTGCGATAAAACTGAATCACCCAGGCATTTCGTACCTGTTCGGCAAGAAGGGAGCGCATATTCTCACTGTAAAGCCGGAAGGTGGTGGCATCCAATACCGCCACTTCCGTTATATTATCCCAGTACCATGGCCAGATAATTTTTCGCCGATCCCACATGCCATTAAATTCAATCATGACACGCTCCGGGCGATACTCCTTTTCCAGGGAAGTGAGTTTCTCTTCTGTAAACTCTTCTTCCTCTTCGATCCATACAAGATCCACCCGGGCCTTTTCTAATAATTCCGGATCATAGGAAGAATTCCCCTCCTCACATACAATCAGAAGGGTTCTTCCATCCAACTGGAAATAATCCGAAGCAAGAAGCCCCTGAATAAATGTGGTCTTTCCCGCCTCTAAAAATCCATTAATAAAATATCTTGTCCCCATGCATGGTTCCCCTTAGTACCTTGGATTATGCTCTCTCCACAAGTCCACTACGAAGAGCACGCGTAGAAACCCATACACGCTTTACCTGACCATTCTCAAGGATCTTCACACGCTTCAAGTTTGGCTTAAACTTGTGATTGGAACGCTTATGTGAATGACTCACATTATTTCCAAATAAAGCCTTCTTTCCTGTTACATAACACTTTGCCATCGTTCTTTCCTCCTATAATAAAATATCCCTACTATGATCAAAAATCTAATTGGCCACCGCAGATCGCATCCTACGATAGAATATAGATTTAGACGCCCTTCACGGTATCGTCCCACACATCGGTAAGACACTCATCCAGGGCCTTTCGGATCTTGTCTTCCTCATAGCCCTTTCCAATGAATACCACCTGGTTCATACGGTCCCCATAGGTATCATCCCATTCCTCTGCGACTTCCGGATAATACTCCAGCACCTGAGCCTTTTCTTCTTCGGAGAAGGTCACAATCCAATTGGACATCTCGTTCACCGCTGCATTTCTACCAGCGGTTTCCACTAACTGTACATGGATTGGATCATCTGCAAACCAGATATAACCCTTGGTTCGAATAATCTCCTCTGGAAAATCATGTTCCAAAAAGGACATAAAGAGATCCCTGTTAAATGGACGACGCGCCTCATAAACGAAGGACGTAATACCATACTCATCCTCACAGGTTCCTTCCTCAGCACTACGCTTTAACGACTTTTGAATCAAAGAAGAATTCATCGCCTCATCATAATTAAACTTACGACCATTTAAGATGCGATCTGCTGCCACCTTACCACGGATACTCTCAATAATTTCCGCCTCCGGCTGTAAGATCTTAATGGTCTTTTTCACTTCCTGTAATTCATTCACTTCCAAAAGATCGCATTTATTTAAAATGATGGTATTACAAAACTCGATCTGTTCCACCACCAGATTAATAATATCCGGATCATCTTCCTCCGATTCACTCTCCGGCTGCATTTGCTCTAATTCGGATAAAAATTCCCGATAAATTCGGTCCGCATCCACCACCGTAACGATGGAAGAAATATGAAAGGCGGCATTTTTGTTATTCTCCGCATAGGCTAAGAATGCCTCTGCAATGGAAGCCGGTTCACTCACACCGGAAGCCTCCACAAAGATGGCATCTAACTCTGGGTTCTTAGCAAGTTTTTGAATTTCCTGCATAAACTCTTCCCGTAGGGTACAGCATATGCAACCATTGGATAATTCAATCATCGTAGGATCCATTTGCATTACAACGTCTCCCTGGGAGCTTTCCTTCACCAAGGAATTCTCCCTCACCAAGGCGTCCTTACCAGCCTTCTTATCCCCGTCTGCAGTAAGTCCATCGCCGCGGATCAACCGCGCATCCACGTTGATTTCTCCCATATCATTCACCACCACAGCGACCTTTCGCTTTTCCTGGTGCAATAATTCATTTAACAGTGTGGTCTTACCAGAACCTAAGTAGCCGGTAATCAGTACCACTGGGATATTCTTTTTCCTACGAAACAAATGTGTTAACCAGTTCATTTTTTTGAAACCTCATCTCGCTCTCCGAGCGTTCGTAAATCCACAATTCTATTACACAACCGATCTGCCAAAGCCATGTTATGCGCGGCTAAATATTATGCACATTTAACTTTTTAATTTGCATCACAGTTGCATATTATAAATAAGGAAAATTTCTCTGTCAATAACAATTTGCAAATAAGTTGCATTTTATTGCATTTTTTAGCGTGCATATGAAAAAAGGGCATAAAAATACCCTCTCCCGAGATTGTCTCATCTCATGAAGAGGGTAGGATTCTTATTTGTGGTTATGATTATGTTCGTGACTATGCTTATGGTCATGGTCGTGACTATGCTCGTGATCGTGACTATGCTTATGGTCATGGTCGTGACTATGCTCGTGATCATTGGACTTCGCATCCTTCTTCATATGATCTTCGTCCTCATGTTCACTGCAGTCTTCACATTTGCCCACAATCATGGTCTTCATGGAATCGATGTCCAAACCATACATTTCATGGAGCTTTTCCTCGAATTCATCCACGAATTCATTCTCTAGATGGAAAATCTTTCCACATTCGCTACACTGGGCATGGATATGGCGATCACAATGCTCATGATCCCCGGAATACTGATAGTACCAGGCATCCTGATTGGGCTCCTTAAAACGAAGCAGCACGCCATTCTCGCAAAGACGATCCAGATTTCGATATACCGTGGTACGATTCACGCCAATCACCACTTCTTTTAAGTCATCATAGACTTCCTTCGCGGTGAAACGCTTCTCCGGATTTGTCTGCAAATATTCAATTATACGCTCTCTGGCCTTCGTCTTATATTCGCTCTTCATTACTTTCCTCACCTGAAAAAAATGTGCTATTTAACCTGCACTAACAAAATAACTATATCATATTTTTTTCAAATGTGTGAAAATTTTCTAAAAAAATCCACCACCCTGGAAAAGGGTGATGGATTTTGGGTTCATATTTTATGTTGATACTTTTCGTTGTTACTCCGTGGTAAAGTAGTTCACATTATCCGTTAAATCAATTGCGATCTGCTGTAACTTATCTGCAGATTCACTAATCATCGTAAATGTTGCATTCAATTCTTCCATGGAAGCATTGGTTTCCTGAGTTGATGCAGCATTCTCTTCAGAAATTGCAGACAGATCAGAGATAATCTCAATCAAGGACTTCTTTGCTTCATTTAAAGAATTCACACGGCGAGAAATTCTAGCGGAATTATCACGTACATTATTCACGTTCACAGACATCTCTTCCATGTCGGACTTGGTAGAGTCTAACTGTGCTGCCTGCTGACTGAAGGAAGTATTTAACTTCTCTAATACAGCTACAGAAGAAGCGGAATCTGCAAGAAGCATATCCGTAATATGGGTAATCTCTTCTGCACTCTTGCGGGATTCATCCGCAAGCTTTCGAATTTCATCTGCAACAACTGCAAATCCACGTCCTGCTTCTCCGGCTCTTGCAGACTCAATGGAAGCATTTAAGGAAAGAAGATTGGTCTGGCTTGCAATATCTGCAATCGCATGGGTGAAGTTGGAAATAGCCTTCGCAGATTCATTGGTAGAATTAATGGTAGAGCCAATTTCCTGAACAGAAGAAGTAACTTCCTCGCTCTGTTGAATTAACTTATCCAGTGCATTCATGGCCTTGTCACAGGATTCCTTCATATCCTTCGCACAATCATCCATGACATCCACATTACTTGCAATATCATCAATATTCTTACCAATCTTATCCGTATTGGTAGCAAGATTTTCAACACCTTCTGCCTGACTTACAGCACCCTTAGCAATATCGCCAATCGCTTCCGTTACCTGGTTGGAAGCCTGAACTGCTGAATTGGAAGAATCTGCAAGATCCACACCGGAATGACTAAGATCCTTGGACATTCCCTTGGTAGCGGATAATACTTCCTCTAATTTCGCAGCAAGTGCCTTGGCACTACGTTGTATAATACCAATTTCATCACGACCAATGAGATGATCCTCCTCAAATGTTACAGTTAAATCACCGGAAGCAAGTGCATCCAACTTTCCTGTAACGGTCTTAATACTGGTAATTAATCGGAAGATAATCACTAAAGTCAAAACAATTAATGCGAGCTCAATCGCACCAAATACTACGATAGTAACCTGAACCTTTGCCTGATTCGACTTTTTTACCTGAGTATGCTCAATTTCAGCCCACTGTTCGGTAATCTCCTGCATATCATTCATAATACTACGGGTGGTATTAAACTCATCATTAAAAGTACTCCAGTCTCCGGTATTCTTTTCTACATCATAAAGTGTTGGCCATGCTGTAATCTTTTCCTCGAAGATTTCACATGCCTGCTCAAAGGTAAATCCAGCTTCCGTAGTCAACTCTCGATATAAAAGATCATCCTGTTTTGCCAGTTCCTGAGCTGCATGAAAACCATCCAAAACCTGTTGATAATTCGTATAATAATCATCCAGTTTTTCAGCCTGCTTTTCCGCCTTTATGCTATCTGGAATAGAACTATAACCATTCGAAATATCATAATATTGCGTTGCTCCCACCAAAGACTGATAGAAATCACGATCCGCATTCACTAAGGAGTTATTAACTCCATAAAGCATGTCATAAAAGACATAGGTACATTCATTTTCTGTTCCATGAATCTGAATTCCAGCAAATGCCACAGCGCCACAGATACATAGCATTAAAGGAATGATTACTAAAAATAATTTTACTCGTACGCTTAAATTGTCTAAAAATTTCATAATCTTGTTCTCCCTTCATACGATTGTGAACACCACGTCTTCAGTTAACGATGGTTATCCTAGTTCATTATTTTACCATATTTACCATCTTAAAAAAAGAAATTTCCATCCTATTTTCACGGGAATTTTTAGCATCCACGACGCAAAATAGCATTCAGCCACTTCTCATCCTGGCGCTTCGGTCTGACATCATTCGTAACCCAGAGTTCCTCTAAGAAAAGCTCCTTAATCCTTACATCCTTCTCAAGAAAATCCCTGAAATTCTCCTCCGTAAAATCCGTAAAATACCGGCCATTGCGCTCTCCCTCATAGGTTCCATACTTAAATGAAACATAGAGAAATCCCCCCGGTTTTACAGCCTGCACCATGCGCCAAAACACCTCTGCCAGTTCATCTTTCGGAAGATGCAAGATGGAAGAACACGCCCAGATTCCATCATATTTTGCCTTCACATGCAATTCTGAAAAAAGCATCTGTTTTACCGCAATTCCAGTCTTCTCACTAGCAATTGCACAAATATGTTCTGAGCCGTCACATGCATCCACCTCATATCCTCGCTCTAGGAAGTACTTCGTATCCCTTCCGGAACCACATCCAAAATCTAAGATACGAAGAGGAACATCCTGACTTAACCCATTAGGATCATCCGACCATGCATTTTTTTCCTTCCCATTAACAGTACGAAGCCGCTCCATATAGGACAAAAACTTATCCTGGATGCTGGAAAATTCCACTTTATCCGTTCCTTCCACAAAACTTTCCGCATGATTTTCATAATAATCCAGGGTTTTATTACCGCCCATCATCCACACTTCAATGCCCATCTCTCTGGCCCGCTCTTCATAAATAGGGGACATGGGATTCATTAACGCTAGCACTTTTTTCGCATAACGGCCGCCAAATCTTTGGGCCACGGTTTCCAATTCGTATAATGCATGGAGGGAAGTCTGGGAATTCATTCGTCCACTCTTACAGGAAATAAAGGTAGGAATATTTCCTTTAATCGAAAGCACATCCACTTCATTTAACAGATCCGTCACCCCTTCCGGTTGAATCACCCCATCCCAGTCCAGATGAATACCTACTTTACAGTCGTCGGAGTTACGCATTTGCAGAAGGTAAGTGTATAACTCTAAAACACTTCCCCCGTCCCAGATCAGTTCCTTACTGGCCTGATTCTTGAATTTTAACCGGTATTCCATATTGTTGCAGGTATATTCTGTCACAAATCCCGCATCCTTTAATGCAAGAAAGATTTTCTGTAAGGTTGCCTCGTTCTGCAGCTCATTATTTAAATTCCGTAGTTCCTTCTGCACACGACCTCTGGCGCAATGAATCACATTGCCGTCCTCATCAAAGAGACGACTGCGTAACAACGCGGACAAGGAATTCCAACTAGAAGCATAATTTTTTACAATCTTCCAGGCTGCCACCACATCCTGCTCAAATTCCGGAGTGTCGATATTCTTAATGCTCTTATGAAGCTCGTAATTAATCACGCCACCCTGCATCTCTATGTATCCTGCAAGGTCCAGATGAATATTCTGCTTCTTGGCAGTTGTGGATAATTTCTGTATCCTTGTGGACTTGTCCCCAAAGTTTTCAGGAGTCTGGCACTCCACCAGGGTATCTTCTTCAATATCATAGCAGTGCATGGAAGCATGAAATTCCTGGCTGATCATTCCCCAGGCTACCATCGTCACACTATCCCCACCGGTAATATCAAAAAACAGCTGGTTTCCTTCCTGTAATTCTGCCTTCAAAACACTTCGCATCACGGACATGGTGGTTTCTAAATTCCGCTTTGGAAGTTCAATAAAGGACACCTCCTTGACTTTACAATATTTTTTTAAAAACTTGGTAAGGGAGCCCCGCTGCTTTTCCATCACGTCCCCATAACCAAAGTAAATCACCCGATCCAGGCGATAATGCATACTTGTTACCACATTTTCAATTGGTTCATTACTTAAAAATTCCACATTAACGATCATATTTCGCACCTCACTTAAGACCATTATAGCATAGCCAATCCCATCAAAATATGTTAAAATGAATAAAATCTGATAGGGGACAGGTGTATGCCTATGAAGAAAGACATGGTTAAAAAATACATCATTGGGGTAAGTGTGTTTTTCATATTTTGTCTGCTTCTTCAATTACTAATCTTTGGGACCAATAATCTTTTAAAAAGAAGCAATCATGCCAAGGTAACGGACTATATCGATAACGATATTACTTACGCCCAAGAAAATATGGATGCAGAACTTGCAACCATGACGCATTGGATTGAAAATGAACCGCTATATGACGAAGATATTGGTCATCTATATGAGCGAGCAAGCGAAATATACCGTTTTCGAAACGATGAAATCAACTATTATCGCTATCTTGGATATGCCCTCTTTTATCTCGAGCGCGCCGACGAGCTCACAGTTCGTCTGAATATCTACCTAAATCTCGCCAGTTTTTATATCAACAATTATTCCTTTGAACTTGCTGAGCAAATGATGTCTCAGGTTACCAATCTGACTCCACTTTCAGCAATACTCTCTCCACAGGAAAAGAGTTACGCATATCGCTTGCAGGCGCAACTAGACTGTAATAAGGGAAAGTATAGCGAAGCACTGACCAATATGGAGCGTTCTGATAAAGCATTAGAAGGCTATGAAGATATGCCTTATGCACCGGCTTACTTGGCTATGAATGATGCGGTGCGAGCATATATTTATACTTATACGAATGAGTATGATAAAACGAAAGCTATTTTAGATGAGTATCGCGATAGTGAGTTGTTCCAACAGACTGCATTTGTCGATGTGCTACAGCAGGATTTTATGCTTCCATATTATAAGGCCAATTGCTTTATTGCAGTCCAGGAGCTGTCCCATGAGGACTCACGGGTGGTAGTGGACCAATTCCTGGAATTTTGTGAAACCAATCATTTTAAGCAACATGAGTTGCATACCCTGTTACGACTGATTGAGCAGGCTCCATCCGGCGATGCGATTGTGGATGCTCAGGTTTATGACTTAATCGACGATCTGTATTCGGAGTTATTTACGGACTTAAGTGTGAACTATGCAGTGGGAACCATGGCACAGATGGAAGATGCAAGATATCAGATTGAAGCACAGGTGTCTGCTAACGAGCACCAGCTCCATCGTTTTTGCTTTGGATTTAGCGCATTTGCAGTGATCATGGCCCTCATAGGATTATCCTTTTTACTGATTCTATCCGGTCGCGTGGATGGTCTAACCAAAGTAAATAATCGAAAAGCCTTCGATGCAGACTTAGCCAAGATCAAAAAGCAAAACACCGACTATACCATTATCATGATTGATATCGATAACTTTAAGCATGTGAATGATGAATATGGACATCCCAACGGGGATGTGGTGCTGCAAACCTTAGGTCAGATTTTAAATCAGTTACAGAATTCTACCACCCATTGCTATCGCTATGGTGGTGAAGAATTTGTAGTCATGCTGACCCAAGAAGAAAAGAATATTGCATCCGCTATGGCGGAGGCGATTCGTACCACATTTAAAAATATCGGATGGACCTTTGATCCACACTTAACCATCACCCTAAGCCTTGGTATTGCCAGTGGTAAGGGGGAGGATGAAGTAGTCGCCCAGGCGGATGATCTTCTTTATAAAGCAAAGAAAAGTGGCAAGGATCAATATATGATTTAAGTCCATTGTTAATCCACAAGTCCATTAAAAATGGGAAGCATATACATGCTTCCCATTTCTTTAGTTAATTAATATACTTCCTTCTCCAGCTTCCATACACCATTCTCTTTCACCGCAACACCCTTGGTGGAATAAATTGCTTTTTCTTTTCCTGGCTTTGCTTCAAGAGCCTGAACGTTAAATTCAATCTTCGTATCAGAAGCATTGGTCACTTCGATGGTATATACATCCCAGTTAACATAATAATCACTATCTTCTTCTGCAAATGCAGTATTATAAGCTAATCTTCCATCCGCTGTAGAAAAATACTTGGCTAACACAATAATATTTTCTGCAACAGCACTGGAATACAGATTTCTTACATAGGCAGTATAGCTGTTAAAAGTACTAAAATCCTTGGAAGATACATATTCCAAGTTAGGACCTGCACTCTTTCCATCCGTTGGAAGGTGATTACCAAAGTGATACATCTCCATATTAAACTTGATATTACGATCCATCAGATCCTGTACCGTAGCCGCATCCCCATCATAGATCGTCTGTATTGTTGGGAAACTTGCCACTGGATTAGCAGTAGTTGTTTCTGCCGTAGTTTCAACTGCCGTAGTTGTCTCTGCAACTTTGGTAGTTTCTACAACTGCCGTAGTTTCTGCAGCTGCGGTGGTACTGTCTTCCTTCGATTCCTTGCCGGACTTACCGGACTCGTCCTTCTTATCCTTTTCAAGAACACTGACAATGGTACTTTCCTCGTCTTCATCCTCGGAGGAGAAGATTACACCCGTCTTCCATAAAATTCCAACAACAGCAAGAAGCGCAATAATTACAAGGATCGGAAGTAAGAAATTCGGTTTCTTTCCGTCCTTAGAAGTTGAGGTCTTGGCAGGATCTGCTGCCTTCACTGGCTCTGCTGCCTTCACTGGCTCTTCTTGCACTGGGGCTTCATCTTCCCACTCTACTTTGGTACCACAGTCCGGGCAAAATAATGCCCCCTTCTCTATCTTTTTTCCACAATTACTACAAAACATGTTTAATTCTCCTTTGATTAATTTTCATATAAGTTTTTGGCCCACAGAATCATTTGTTTCATTCCTTCTTCAAATGAGTACTGAGGAGTCCATCCCAACTTCTTTTGAATTTTCTGATATTCGCCATAGATTCCAAATTGATCCCCAGGAGTTCCACCTGCATATTCCACACTTACCTCATAGGAAAGATTCTTACGAATCATCTCCACAACCTGTTCCACCGTTGTAGCAACTCCCGTACATACGTTAAAACAGTCATATCCATGGCCTTTCTCTACTGCAAGTAATACGGCATCTACAACATCATCAATATATACAAAATCTCTAAATCGATCCTTAGACCCCTTAACATGAATATGGTGATTTTTTAAAGCCATTGCTAGAAAAATACTGGCCATTCCCTGTCTGAGATTATCCATGTTTTGACCGATTCCGTACACATTAAAAAAGCGCAATGCGGTACAATCCACACCCATTTCAGAATAAATACGCATATAATTTTCACTAGCCAACTTTCCTACTGCATAAAAACTTTTAGGCTTAGTTTCTGTTTCTTCGTTACATAGAGGTGGATTATGATCCCCATAAACCGACATACTACTAGCATACACCAATTTTTTACATCCCGTATTTAATGCATATCTCAACAATAAAATCGTAGACTGCGTATTGGTATGAAGATCATATACCGGATCATCAAAAGAAATCTCACCAGAACTTTGTCCTGCAATATGAATAATCGCATCAAAATGTTCATTTTCAAGTTTAGCAATAACGGAAGGATCTGAAGTATCTCCTTGAATCAATCGACATGATTCAGGAACATTTTCCTTACGACCAGTCGATAAATTATCAATCGTTGTGCATGTATGTCCCTCGTGAAGCAATCTTTTCACGATACAACTTCCAATAAATCCGGCAGCTCCTGTTACTAAGTAATTCATCCCAATTCCTCACTTTTTATCAATGCATCCTTGTTTTAATCCGTATAATTTTCCTTAATCCATTCCTTCGCTATATATAAGTCGATGGATTTATGAATATCAATGGATTCTTCAATTTCATAATAGGCAATATTATTTCCCATGAATTCCCATGGTTTTTGTCCTTCATATCCACTTTCGAGCATTTTTTTCGTATTCAATACCCAAAAATTATGTGAAAGGAAGTAGCATTTTGGTAAATCCTGTCTATTGGTGGAAACCTTGCCTTCCACATTCTTTTCGTACATTTGAAGCCGTCCATTCTCATCAACACGCTTTCCGCGTAAAGGATGATGGTCATTATCTTCATAAACTGGAACGACTGCCGTAATTGACATATCTTCCTGCATCATTTTCACACAAGCATCCACCCATTCGGATTTTATTGTCACATTATTAGCCAATACAACCACCATAATGTCACCGATTTCTTCTCTGGCACCAATATATTCAATTGCATGTTTGATCACGTCCACATGTTGCGATGTAGGGGTTCCTAAATAGTCCGGTCGAACGATTCGTTCATACCCTTCCGCTTCAGCCGCAGATAAAATCTTTTCATCATCACTACTGCAGTAATAAGAATTAATGGTTTGAGCAGCCTTCGTCGCGTGCGCCGGATAATATAGCACCGGATGCCCTAAAACTTCTAATACATTCTTATCCTTTAGTGTATTGTTACCACGTCCAGTTAAAAGCGCTATTACTTTCATATATCTTCCCCCTACCCCTTATGATATCCAATACTCATTAATTTTCCTGATTGCAGCATTGTACTGTTTCCAAAGTACTTTACGATTCTCCATTTGCAATAATTCTACCAGCGCTTCATATGTCTCACAATAAGGAAAGCCAAAATTGGTAACACTTTGAAATAAATTTCTTCTCCCAGTTAAATTCACTGTGATAAATGGAACCCCCATAAGAGCAGCCTCAATCATCGTATTGGAATATTCTGATAGAACTACATCCGCATTTTTTATTTCTTCTTCCAAGGTTCCTTCTCTAACAGAAATATATTTTCGTTCTTCATTCATCTTCTGACTATTACATGACATGATAAAATTCGGTAAATTCAAATACTCAATATATTCTTTCACTCGTTCTACCGAATGAATCCCTTCATGCATTGGATTATCTGCACTCGGATGATGCCTAAAGACAAACTCAATATCCGGATAATGCATTGCCAGTTTCGCTGTTGCCTCTACAAGCCGATCGGTATCCGAAATATTGATCAAGGATGACCATGGCCCTGCACAATTAGAAGCTACAAGTACTTTTTTAATTCGCCTACAGGAATCCACTTGTGGAAATACCATTTTTTTACTTGTCGGAAATAGTTGCGCCTCTTTTTGAATGGTATTCTTGATTCCATCCATTTGAAGACGGTTCGTAACATAAAGTGGATAATCATATTGCTCAAATTTCAGTCCCATGTCAGGATTATTCACCGGAATATATCCATCCACCATCATATGAACCTTATATTTACCATTTCGAGGAATATGGCACTGACCAACCTTATGTACCGTTGTCACATAATCAATGGTAGGATCAAATATTCCATCGGCATAATTTCTAGTTTCTTCTTTCGAAAATTGCCATTCTAAATCAATATACTGCCTTACACGACCCAAAGACCCGATAAATGCATATTTTATCCCCTGATACGTAGCAACAAAAATAGGTACTTCTTCGCATGGACTAGGCTTTGGGGAAACATGATTCCTCTTTACCACTGGGGAAAAATATTTTTTTACTTCAACATAGGAATATCCCTGTTCTTCTAATGCTGTTCGATTCACCCCAAGCATATCATCCAGCACATATCCCTGCAGGATATCGTATGTATCATCAAGAACCTGCGCTACTCTTTGATTTTTATAATAGCAACTTTTCTTATAATATGCCCTGATATCATCGGCATATTCTTCGTATGCTCTTTGATCAAACCCTTCCGCTTCTGCATCCGTAATGAGATCGGCATATTCAATAAATTCCACAGAAACAGTCGGTAACATCTTTTTTTCAATGTCCCGTCGCTCATTTAATAACAAATGCTGTGGAGAAAGAAATACGATTTTCTCATAATTCATATGATCAATAAAGTCAAATTCTAAGGAGCTAATAACAATATTATTAGACAAAACTAGTACAATGGTTTGCATGGGCTCCTCCTTAATGCGTCACTACATGATATTTTTTTCTAAAATATCCCCTATACCCGTAACTACTTCTTACATAAAACGATATTATCACCATAAATTGTATCATTCTTTGGCAAAAATACGGTCAGAACAATTCCCACCAAAAAGCAAGTTGTAATCACGATTCGTTGGAAAAGAATCCGCAAAGTTCGATTTGGGATTTTATCCCTCACTTCTCCTCGCAAATGCTCAACAAACATTTGCATTAAAATCTCTATGCATCCAGTGGACTTCGTAAATTTAACAACTTTTAAACCATTCTTTTTCAATACTGCTCGCAAACCATAACTGGTATAACGTCGAAAATCATACGGAATTTCATGTTCATTCCAGATAAAAGGCACTGTAATGAGCATATGTCCACCCTTTTTTAGAACTCTATTTAACTCTGGAAGCATTTCATCAAGATTCTCAACATGTTCAAATACTTCACTAGAAAAGACACTGTCAAAACTTTCGTCCTCAAATGGCAAAGTCTTACCATCATAATATACATCAATTATTTCATTTTTATGATTATGCCCACTAACGGCAATATCGCACCCAATATACTCTGTACAATTCGTAAATAATGTCTGGTACGGCTTTGCTCCGCAACCAAAATCCAAGACTTTCCCCTTAAGAGAAGGAGCATATTTTTTGATATTATCGTACAAATGTTTTCTTACAAAAAAATATGGATTCGAAAATAAAGCAATATATTTATACTTACCTGAAAAATCAAACTGAGCTCTTTTTATTTCATCCACATAACGATCTGATAACATGCTCTATACCTCCACCATACGCTCTTCATTAACCGCTATACTATCTCCAATGGTTGCACCATTATTAGAAATAATATTTTGTTCATTTCTTAAAACTTCAACTTCTGTTACACATGGATATGATTCATAATCCACATCCGAAAGAATATCTTTTTGGCATTCCAACATCATCATTTCACCACGCTTTGATCGCCTTAGAATTTCAAAATAAATCTCATTCTGCATTGAAATTCCTTGATAACATTCTCGATATATCATGGTCCAGATAATTTCGTGCAAATACTCGGAAACATTACTTAAATTTTCCTGGTCATCGATCATAATCCATTGACCAGCGTGACTACTTTTACGATAGTATATGATTGCCTGACACGTTCCCTTTTCATCGCAGATTTCTACGATTTTTTCTTCACCATTTCCTTTTTTAAAGACGTACTTTAGATGATTTTGTTCTAGATACGGTACTGGGAAAAATCTTACTAATTCTACTTTCTTATATTCCTCTTCCTGATATAAATCCTCTAATTGGTATCGCTCTTCAATTTCCATCAACTCCTGTACATAGGGGCGATAAATATATTCCTTAACTCCCTTCCCAATCGGAAGATGGCTAATATACCACGACTTCCGATTTAATCGACGTAATTGAGAAAAATGATAAAAATATACAGGTTCTTTCACTCCTGTAATACATTCTGTAATCATTAATTCATCCTCACGAGAAGCCTGAAATCGTGTACTATTCCATATAGCAACACCGGCTCCCAAGTAAGGTGAAACATATATTTCTCCAGGATATTTCGACTCCCAACGATCAAGATATTTTTGATCACCAAATTTTCCATTTTGTGGTTCTATGGTACATTCCTCAGCACACTCCGAACACCACTGATTTAATATTTTTTGTCCCATTTTGGTATTTTTAAAATATACAAATTGAACGCAAAATTTACCACTCATTTGAGAATTCTGACCACGTTCCGGCCAATAATTATGTTCTGTCAAGAATACCGAACAATTTCCAACATGTTCTAGAAGCTTCATTGGATCTTGATACATATAAATATCCGCATCCAAATATGTAATTTCTGCTAAATGATAACATTCCATACAGTAACGAATCGAAAATGAAGAAATTGTCCATGAAAATTCTCGTTTACTGCGCTCTTCCTGAATCCGTCTTAAGATTGGAAAATGATTTAATAAATCTTCGATTGTAAAAATACTAACATTGGGAAAATCTTCTTGATGGGAGCTAAAAAAATTTTCTGTTATTGAATCCATAGCTAAAACATATATCTGGGATTCTTGATTGCTATTTCTAAGACAAGAATTAATCATAGCAATCCCTTTTAATAAATATCCTCCGTCAAAAAGTGTCACATAATTCATCCAAACAAATCCCCTTTATTCTTGTTGTACAATCTTCCCTTAATCATATCGACCAAATTCTTATAAACTATTAATAAAAAAGAGAGTATCATCCGTTCTTCCTACACCGTAAACTGGCTGGTAATACCATTTAAGGACTGCGCTACTTCCTGCAGATCATCTGCCATCTTCTGTAACTCATCCGTATGACGACTGACATTCTGCAAGGAGTTAGAGGTTTCCTGGGCTGCTGCCGCGTTCTCTTCCGAAATTGCGGACAGATTCTGAATACTGCCATTCAAATCATCACATAATTTGGAAACTGCTGTAGCTCCATCCTGAACAATATTTACCTGTTCTTCCGTCTGATGAATCGTTTCAAGCAATGCTACCAAACTTTCCTGGGATTGTTCGGAGGTCTGATCCTGCTGCTGCATAATCGTATTTAATTCACTAACCATGGCAACCGCACCGTCCGTCTCCGACTTTAAGGTATTCATAATATCCTTAATGGTATTGGCTGCCTGATTGGACTGATCGGACAAAGCACTTATTTCGCTGGCAACCACGGAGAATCCACGACCTGCCTCACCTGCTCTAGCTGCTTCAATGGACGCATTCAGACTTAATAAATTGGTCTGAGAAGCAATCTCATTAATCTCTTGGGTAGCACGAACAACATCTTCCACCGCATTGACCACGGAGCGCATCTTCTCTGCCACATCTTCCAATTTATCCAAAGACTGATTGGTATCATCCTGTAACATGGCAAAATTATCCTGAACCGTCTTACTGTATTGCTGCATGGTATCCGTGGTATTCTTGGTCTGGGATACGGAAGCATTAATGGAACTAATATTTCCTAAAATATCCGAAATATTATCCGCAGCCGACTGCACCTCTTTGGCTTGGGACGTAGCACCGGTAGCAATTTCATCAATGGACTTGGACAGATTCGCAATACTCATTGCATTATCCGAAGACGCATCCCGAAGAGAAGTCGCATTCATGGACAAGGAACTTACTTGACTCGTTACACCACAAATCGTTTCATGCAGGTTCTCTTTTAAGGAATTCACGGAACGAACCAAAATACCCAGTTCATCAGCTCGTTTCACCCCTTCTTGCGCCGCTTCCTTGGTAAAATCACCATCTGCAAGGGTATTAGCTACCTTGGAAGTGGAAACCAATGCCTTATATATGGTATTCGCAACAATGAATGCAATCACGGCAATTACGCCAGTAATACCCACCGCTAAGATTACATTTGCCCGGATGGAATTTCCAATCTGATCTAAGAGAAGACTTCTTGGAACACCGGTAAAGACCATACCTACAACCGTCTTGGTTCCTGGCTGGAACAGCGGAATATAGGCAACCACGCAATCAATTCCCGCAACGGAAGTGGACAGGGAGATAAACTCCTCCCCCTTACTCACCGTGGTATACACTTCCTTCGCACACTGGGTTCCAATCGGACGGGATCCATTGGCCTTTACACTGGTAAGATAACGGGTATCCCCAAAGAAAATCGTGGCATACATACCGGTTTCCTCGGTAAATGCATCCAATACCTCATTAAAGGAGGTCAACGCCTCTTCCCCCTTATAGAATGAATAGTTTTCTCCCTCTACGACGCCTTGATACTCTCCTTCATTCATCGCATCCAACATGGTGCGCAGCGCGTAAGCGGAACTAGTCAGTTTGTCTTCCGTCTCCGTCTGCATGGTAGAAGAAATATTACTTGCCGACATGACACACAGTGCTGTGGCAATGATAAATACTGGTAGCAGTGCCAGCGTAATAATTCTCAACCGAAATGATTTTTTGTACCATTTTCCCATAATATCACCCTCACTTTCTCTAACCCCTTATGGTCCCTCAAAACAAAAACGCTGCAAAGACTTGCCCTGCAGCGTTTACGATTCAGTTATTACCACGTTCCCATCGCAAAATGCTACATAGTGATACAACTCTCTATACCCCATTATATCTTATTCGAAGGAAAATTTCATCTCCCAACTTTCACGAATTTCAATATCCTCCCTTTCGTGTTAATCCCGATGGTTTTATCTTAACTCTTTTCGATAAAAACGATTCATCGCCGAATGTACAATCGCTTCCGGCTTTTCAATACATTCATATCCACACCGTTCATACAGATGCATAGCGATTTCCAGATTGGTATGGGTTTCTAGATACAGGCTGTGATACCCCAGTTCGATCGCCTTAGCTTCAATTAATTTCATTAATTGATATCCAAGCCCCTTCCCTTTCGCCCAGTCTGCCAGATATAATTTCTGTAATTCCGCACAATTCTCATAATATGGGCATTCCGCAAGTCCAACTCCTGCAAAGACTCTGCCCTCTTCCTCCCCGATATAATAAAACCGGGTCTTGGGACTTACTAAATAAAATTGACTTAGATGATCCAAAGTATCATCAAAATAAGCCGTCCCTGGAATATCTAACTTACTTGCTTCCAAATTATCCCGAATAATTTTAGCAATGGCCGCATCATCCCCGGCCTCAATCCTTCGAAACATAAACTGCCTCCGCATTTAAAAAAATACTTTTTACCCAATCATCCGATAAATTTCCTCAATCTGTTTTGCTGTAATAGACCAGGAAAATTTCTTACACTGCTCAAAACCGCGGGTTCTTAAATCCTCACGTTTTTCTTCATGTTCCAAAAGATCATCCAGCAATGTAGCAAGCGCCTCACAATCCCCTGGCTGGATATATTCCACAGCATCCCCTCCCACTTCAGGAATACTCGATACCTTTGTGGTAATTACCGGGGTTGCGCATGCCATAGCTTCCAGAATTGGTAATCCAAAGCCCTCATACCTGGATGGGAATACGAAAACCGTGGCATTGGATAATAATGATCTTTTCTCTTCATCCGTAACATATCCGGTTAAAATAAATCGCTTCGGATTCTCTGTTTTTTCCATCTCTTTGGACAGATTATACATATCCGAAGGATTTCCAGTTAACACAATAGGAATATCACGATTTTTTAGTATTCGTTCCGCTTCCATCAACGTATCAATTCCCTTGCGTGGATCCAGTGCTCCTAAGTAGAGAATATACTCCTTCGGAATATCAAAGCGTTGAAAAATATCCGGTCGGGAAGCATCAGGATAATATAATGTCTCATTAATGGCAGCAGGAACCACATGGATTCGTTCCGGATGGATTGCACCATAATAAACCAAATCCTTTTTCGTACACTCCGAGTCTGCTACCACTGTAATATTGGAATGCTCCCACACATATTGAAAACTATTCATGAACTGTTCATACGTTCCTTGGGCAAAACCATCTTTTAATTCATTTAAAACCGGCATCACATCATGTACTGTTACAATGGTTGGCTTATCCGGAATATTATGTGGCATTCTAGCCAGATGAAAGAAGTGATAAAGATCTGCATCCATTCCCATCCATTGATCATAGGTTTTCCCTTGATAAAACAAAGAATCCCCCTGGGTAATGGCAGATAACATATCCGGATAACTAATCTCGTTATTTTCATAAAGATATTTCAATTTTGACACAGAGTCCCCGAGATACTCTTCGATATTTCCACGATTATTTCGTTCTTTTTGATAATCAAAAAAAGAACCACTATAGTCATAATTTCCTCGCTGTAATAAATTACGCACCAATTCGATGGTGTAATATGCAATTCCCCGTACATATTTTCTTGGTGTACAGATTGTCTGAAGATCCAGATTAATCATACTTTTATCCCCCAATGTAAGTCCCGCTTACCATGTGCTATTATATCACATCCCCACATGACCCCACAATAAAACAGTCCCCCAGGGAAATCACCTTCCACCTGGGGGACATACCTTGATCATATTATTTCTTCCCAATTATTCCATGAAACATAACCGGAGATAATGGTTTCTTATAAAGAAGAATACTGATTCCATAACAGATTGCCCCGCCAATCGTCATACACATGAAAGACAGGACCACACAAAGCCAATAGGAATAAGAAAATCCCTGTTGTTCGATCATCGTAGCTATCACATCTTCAAGAGAAAAAACTTTCACTAACGGTAACCCCACCAACAATAAGATAAAAGCTAAGAGTCCCACAATCCATTTCTTAAATCCAATGCCAAAATAAATCAATCCAATCATTAAACTATATCCCGCCAAAATCATATTACAGCAATGGATCATTTGAGGTTCCAGACCGCTATTCCTTGCAATAAAATAATGCAAAATTGCGACAATTCCCAAGATCAGATACATCAGTGGAAGTACACTAAAAATTGTATAGTCCACCATAATTTTTTTCTTCAGTGGCGAGGACTGAACCAAGGTGGAAAGGTCCACCGTAATAATCATCTGGTACAGAAATGCCACGGCCCATACCATATAAAAAAGACCAACAAAGGATTCCCCCCCCGATAGTACATCGGTGAGGATACCTAATCCAAAGAAGAAAATACTAAACATTCCCTGTGATTTTGCTCTTCCACCATACCATGCAAGACGATATGCTTTTAATAAATCTTTCATACTAATCCCCTCTTTCTATGCCTCATACCATTCTTCCGAAGGCGTAAGATCCGCCACAAGACTTTCTAACGCTTCCTTCTTTCGATAAATCGGTGCGAAGATAAAAATCATAAAAACTACTGCTCCAAGGAATGAAACAGGAAGCATTCCAAATGTAACTTCCGCCCCCTGGATTACTGTTTCACTCGCATCTTGGGCAATTACCATAATCAAATTATTATTTAAGTAATGGAACATCACTGGAACCCAGATATTATGCGTCTTTAAATAGGCATATCCAAAGAAAATTCCAAGGGATACACAAGTAATCAATTGCTGCAGGCACATGGCAAGACCACTTGAACCATCCGAATAATATAAAAAGTCCGCAGCAACATGCCATACTCCCCAGATTACCCCAAGGAGTAGCACGCCTCGAATCATTCCAAAACGCTTTTGTAACACTGGTTGCAGAAAATACCGCCATCCATATTCTTCTCCAAAGAACATTAAGAAGGTCAACGGAAGATTCAGTAAAACACCAAACCAAATTGCCTTAGAATGCTCTCCCATAAACATCCCTGCAAATGTATCCGTTAATACAGTGAAATCCTTGGTGCATATGGCCTCAATCCCTGTGATAATGGCAACTCTTCCAAAATAAAGCACGAAAAAGAGCACGATCATTCCCAAAGACAGCCACACCTTCGAACATCCTAACCCCGCCTGACGAATTCTAAATCGTCCTGCTTTCGTAAACCCGATTACACCACTAAATAAGAAGGCAATGGAGCCAACTAAAACCACCGCCGTTGCCACCGTATACATAAGCATTCCTGTAGTTGCACCTTCTAACTCAAACACTTTTTCTAAAGAAAGTGCAGGAATACTATAGATACAACAAAATACCAGGACGCAGGTTGCCTCCACCACAACTCGATATGCAAAGCGCGGAAGATCCCCGCCGGAGCGACTAAATAACTTGGCTAGACATACGCCACAAGCCGGATAAAACATTTGTGCCACAAGAAAGACGGATAAATCCATGCCTTCCCGATATCCAAGGTACATCAGAGGAACCATCAGGAAGTTTAATCCAAAGGCAAATGCAATAAAAACTCCCATGTTCCATGTTCTATCCTCCGGTGTTTCTTTGCGAGGAATTAATCCCAGAGCCCAATCATACTGATAACAATGCGCCTTTTGACTAATCCAAAGAATGATTCCAAGAAGGAATGCATCCGCTATACAGATCACCCATGGCGAAATTCGAGTGTCCGGAAAGGAAAAAGTAAATACATGAATTATGATAGGAAGTGACGTCAGTGGGGAAAGAAATCCCAAAAGCATCCAGATTTGCATTAGTGTCTCCTGGCGACGTAAAAGTAGCACCATCGCCTCGGCTGTCGCCATCAAAAGAAGGATGCCCCCCAGCATGTAACCTACAAAAAATCCCACACCCCGGTCTGGAAAGTCCGACATCATTTGCGGATAAATCATCATTCCGGTTGCACCAAACACCAGGGTATACTGCAAAAATCTACGTACATGATCCAACAAAAGCCCCTGTAAAAACAACTTTTTTCCATAAAAGGAGCTTTGCAAGAGTCCAAATTTCTGATCCCGATCTAAAATACCACCCATAATCAAGGAATCCAGGCCAAGATCCACCATCAATAACAGAATGCCTTCGAGGACCAAAACCACCATATATGGCATGTCCTGTCTAGAAATCCAGGCCGCAATCAAAATCAGTAATACAGGGCCAGCTACCAGTTCCAGCCCAATATATAAATCCGACCATAAATACTTATGGGTATGGATATTGAAATTTTTTCTTTTACCTTCCATCCCTATCCCTCTTTCTGCTGAAATAACTTGGAATTCTTCTTCATTACAGCCACACAGATCTGAGAAAGACTTGGTGTTTCCGTCAAAACCTTCATTCCTGCCAGCGCATCCAACTGCTCCGCTAAGCAAATGCCTTCGAAACCGTAAGGATTCTCATTCATGGTATAAAGAATCTCCTTCACCTTCTCCCGGTCTTCCCCTTCGCCCTTTACTACGATGTATTTTTCCTTTAATTCTTCCACGAAGCCCTGCTCTACGATTTTTCCATTTTCTACAATAATGGCATAATCCGTAACAGCTTCCATATCTGCAATATTATGGGTGGAAAACAGTATGGAACGCTTTCCTTCCTTTTCTAACAAATACTTGCGCATCATATCGCATAATTTGTCACGCATCAGCGGATCCAGTGGGGATGCAGGCTCATCTAAAATAAGGAAATCCGTCTCCCTGGAAAAAACTCCCGCCAGCTTTAACTTCATCTGATTACCATCGGAGAGCGTGTTGATTTTCTTCTTTGGATCCACAGGAATGGCAAGTTCCTCGCAAAGTGCATCATAGCGCTTTCCATCAAAGGTATCGAATAAAAGCGCCTGTACATCCTTTCCCTGCTGCATGGTCCAGGTTGGCATATAGTACATTCCCGTCCCTTCGTATCCAATGCGCATCTTCACTTCCGGATTCTTCTCTCGATCCTTCTCATCGAACTCTCCGAAGAATTGCAAATGTCCCTTAAAGTCCAAGCGAATTCCGGCAAGAATATCCATTAATGTGGATTTACCCGCACCATTCTCCCCAATGAGCGCAGTGGCAAAACCCTCTGGAATATCCAAAGTCGGAATATTAAGTTCAAATTTCTTATACTTTTTTACAAGATTTTCTCCATGAATAACACTATTAAATTCCATCGTTATCTCCTTTTTTTAACTCCCTAACAACTAACGTGGATTATTTCATCCACCATGCCAAGTTACAACTTCATAAGCATGCGAAGCATATTCACTAGCTCATCACAGTTTCATGAGCATGCGAAGCATATTCACTAGCTCATCCTCAGTCAGTCCTGCGATTTTGGCAGAACCGATGGCCTGTAATAATCCTTCCTCCACTTTACGCATATGCTGTTCCACCAGCATATTGCCATCCTGAGGATTCACCACATAGCCCTTTCCTTGCACCGCAGTTACCAAACCTTCCTGGGCCAATAATTCATAAGCCTTCATGGTGGTAATCACACTAATCTTTAAGTCCCTTGCCAGTCCTCGAATACTTGGAAGATATTCTCCCTCTTTCATCTTCCCTTCAAGAATATCCGCTCGAAAGCTATCCGCAATCTGCTGATAGATCGGTACTCCCGAGGTCTGTGAAATAATCATCCTATCACCTCACTTTTGCAACTGTTTATGTGTTATATATACAGCTGTTTATGTGTTATATATACACCTATTACAGAAGGATGTCAACTCTTTTTTTCAACTCTTTTTTTCAACTCTTTTTGTCAGCTCTTTTTGTATTTTCCTGAATACGCATCGCTTACAAGGTTGACAATTTTGGTTAGCATATGCACATGCAAAACTATCGAGCGACTATTCTTTTAATGACTCTCTTGGGAGTAATTGATTTGAATGCATATTTGAGTGCATGTTTGAATAAAAGTTTGAATGTAAATTCAAATATAGATTTGTATGTAAGTTTGAGTGCAAAAAGAGCCTCCACCCAACTTGGGTGGAAGCTCTTTTGGGTTCCATTATATTAGAAAATTACGGTGCGGGATGAGATGCCCAGTGCAGGAAGGGATTCCCGATGCGGGATAAGATGCCCGGGGTGGGATGGGATGCCCTTGATGAGACGAACTAGGAAAAGTAGCATCGAGACTACATAGAAAGTACTTCGCCTAGAGCTGTGATTGCATTATATACACAGTCAGGACAATCACACAATTTTTGTTTGCTTTCGATTCCCTTTAATTCCTTACAAATCGTTGCTCCGGAAAGTTCCTGGAAGCGATCTACAATTTGTCTAGAATATTTTGGAGTTGCCTGACCCTTGGTCAGACAACCTGCCACCATAATTGCACCAATCAGCGCACCG
>JAILGS010000059.1 GCA_024696615.1 Lachnospiraceae bacterium | reverse complement strand
TTGGATGCCATTGTATCGGATCTTCAGGATGGAAGTTTGGATTTTTCTGAATCTGGTAATGTGAATTTAGAATCCGACATTGAAAAGCATCTGGACTTTGATGAAAGTTTACTGGATGAGCCGGATGATAGTATTTTCAATTTAAGTGAAAGTGCTTCCTTTGAATTTGACGAGAGTGAGGACACCTTTGATTCCGAGGATAATTTTGAAGTAGAAGAACCGGAGATTGAAGCTCCAGTAGTAGAACCAGTAGTGGAAGCAGTTGCAGCTCCAGAAGTGGAAGCAGTTGCAACTACAGCAGTGGAGTCAGTTGTGGAACCAGTAGTAGAAGCAGTTGTGGAGCCAGTAGTAGAAGCAGTTGCGGAACCAGTAGTAGAAGCAGTTGCGGAGCCAGTTTCCCAGATAAATTCTTCGGAATTAGAGAATGCTTTAGCCCTGGCTAAGGGTAAGATTGCAGAACTGAGTGAAAAAGTGAAGGATTATGACTTCTTATTGGGTAAGGTTTCTGATCTGACTGCGAAGGTAACTTCCTTAGAGTCCTATAAGAGTCAGGCGGAGGATAAAATTCATTCCTTAGAAGAGAAATTATCCGCTGCCACAGGAAAGCATAAGGAATTAGAAGAGAAGCTCCTTTCTGTATCCAAGCAGGCAGAAGCTGCGAAGAATCAGGCTGTGTCCCAGGTAAAGGAATTAGCGAAAGCACAGGCTAAGACACAGAAGGAAGAATTCACTAAGAAGATGTCCCAGATGAAGGAGATGTTATCCGCGATGGAGAATCAGTTCTTCTCCAATGGTGACGAATAAACTTGCTAATAAACCGGATCATATAGTTTGATTTGAATCCCTCCCCCTTAAGTATATTGTGGATGTACCCAGAATTACTTAAGGGGGAGTTTTTTATGGGAACTTGGAAGAACTTCCCAGGGGATTCCAGGATAAAAATAAGGAGAATGGCATTAGCCATTCTCCTTTAAATTTTTCTGTGCCGTAGAAAGCATTAACTTAATACGATTTAACTGATTTACTTCGGAAGCACCCGGGTCATAATCCACGGCAATAATATTGGCTTCTGGATGAACACGGCGCAATTCCTTAATGACACCCTTACCTACGACATGATTTGGAAGGCAGGCAAATGGCTGACAGCATACAATGTTCGGAGCACCCTGATGAATTAATTCAATCATCTCACCCGTAAGCAGCCATCCTTCACCAGTCTGATTACCTAGGGATACAATGGATTTGGCATATTCTGCGGTTTCCTTAATTCTTCCAGGAGCATAGAAATGCTTACTGTTTCTTAGAGCCTTACGACCTGGCTTGCGCATCCATTCAAAGATTTCAATGGCGGTATTATTAATCAATTTCGCCTTCTTACTTTCTCCTAATTCATCCGTCTTAAAGTTCTGATTAAAGGCACTATATTCCAAGAATCCCATTAAATCAGGAACTACTGCTTCTGCGCCTTCCTGCTCAAGAAGTTCTGCAAGATGGTTATTGGCAGAAGGCATAAATTTTACTAAGATCTCGCCTACAATACCAACTCTTGGCTTCTTTAAATCAAGAACTGGAATGGCATCAAAGTCTGCCACTAATTCCTGACATATTTTACTAAAGCGGTGATAGGTGACACGCTTTCGCTGTAATTCATTTATGCAGCGCTGCTCCCACTTGGTAAACATGGCATTGGTACTTCCAGGAGTCTTTTCATATGGACGCGTGCGGTATACACAGGTCATGAGAAGATCTCCATAGACGATGCACATTAAAGCCCTTTTAATGGTGTCAAGATTAAAGGTAAAACCAGGGTTCTTCTCCAGTCCCACAGCATTTAAAGAAACTACCGGAACATGTCCATAGCCAGCTTTTTCTAATGCACGACGGATAAATCCAACGTAGTTGGAAGCACGGCATCCACCACCGGTCTGAGTCATTAAGATGGCGGTTTTATCCATGTCATATTCTCCGGAGAGAACACTGTCCATAATCTGTCCCACCACCATCAGGGATGGATAGCAGGCATCATTATTTACAAACTTTAAGCCCATATCCACAGCTTTTTTACCATCATTATGCATAAGTACTAAGTTGTAGCCTGCCTGTTGGAAGACTGTGGCTAAGAGATTAAAGTGGAATGGAGACATCTCCGGACAAAGAAGGGTATAACCTTCTTTTTTCATCTCTTCGGTGAAAATTACCCGGTGATGTACATATTCCTTCATATTTCGCTGGTACTGACGATCTTCGCGCACCCGTAGTGCAGAAAGAAGGGAGCGAATTCGAATTCTGGCAGCACCTAAGTTATTGACTTCATCAATTTTAAGAACCGTATAAATCTTATCTGCAGAAGTAAGAATATCATTCACTTCATCGGTAGTAACCGCATCCACACCACAACCAAAAGAATTTAATTGAATCATATCTAAGTCTTCTCTGGTACGAACATAGTTGGCAGCGGCATAGAGACGGGAATGATACATCCACTGATCTAATACCACAAGTGGCCGTTCTACTTGATGTAAGTGGGAGATGGAGTCCTCTGTTAATACGGCAATACCGAAGGAGTTAATCAGTTCTGGAATACCATGGTTGATTTCAGGATCCACATGGTATGGACGACCTGCAAGGACGATACCACGTCGACCGGTTTCTTCTAAGTACTTTAAAACTTCTTCTCCCTTGGCTTCCACATCTTTTCGAGTCTGTTCCAATTCTTCCCAAGCGGCATGAGCAGCTTCCCGAATCTCGTTTTCTGGAATTTCCTTCTGGAAAATCTTTACTAACTGATTGGTCATAACTACTTCGTCCGTAAGGGCGAGGAACGGATTCATAAAGGTGATTTCCGGATCTTTTAATTCTTCCACATTATTCTTAATATTCTCCGGATAGGAAGTAACAATCGGACAGTTATAGTGATTGTTGGCTTCTGCCACTTCTTTTCGTTCATATGGAATACATGGGTAGAAGATGAATTTCACATTCTTCTTTAATAACCACATGATATGTCCATGGGCAAGTTTCGCAGGGTAACACTCGGATTCGGATGGAATGGACTCAATTCCCAGTTCATAGATGGCTCTTGTGGACTGAGGGGAGAGTATAACCCGATATCCTAATTTGGTAAAGAACGTAAACCATAATGGATAGTTCTCATACATATTTAATACTCTTGGAATACCTACCACACCACGTGGAGCTTCCTTGGTTGGAAGTGGTTTATAGTGGGAGAATAGGCGCTTGTTCTTATATTCAAAAAGATTCGGAACATTGTCCTTATTCTTTACCTTACCCACACCACGTTCACAACGGTTACCGGTAATAAACTGACGTCCACCGGAGAAACTATTCACGGTTAAGTGACAATTATTGGTACAAAG
The DNA here is from genome assembly GCA_024696615.1 of Lachnospiraceae bacterium. Lineage (GTDB taxonomy): Bacteria > Bacillota > Clostridia > Lachnospirales > Lachnospiraceae > MGBC120314. Next base: position 4,534 of record JAILGS010000059.1, on the reverse strand, counting down.
ACCACAACGGGACATGGTGGTTTCATAGGTCAAATGATTGATTCCATCCTCATCCAACATCGTGGTTTCCTGTCCCTTATAACGTTCTCTGGCAATTAAGGCAGCACCAAAGGCACCCATGATACCTGCAATATCCGGACGAATTACTTCCACTCCCGTGATTCGCTCCAAGGAACGAAGAACGGCATCATTATAGAAGGTACCACCCTGAACGACAATATGCTGTCCTAATTGGGAGGCATCCGTTACTTTGATTACTTTATAGATGGCATTCTTAATAACGGAATAGGCAAGACCAGCAGAAATATCTGCTACGGATGCGCCCTCTTTCTGCGCCTGTTTTACCTTGGAATTCATAAATACCGTACAACGGGTTCCAAGATCAATTGGATGTGGAGCAAAAAGAGCCTCTTTGGCAAAATCTTTTACTTCATAATTTAAACTCTTGGCAAAGGTTTCAATAAAGGAACCGCAGCCGGAGGAACATGCTTCATTTAACTGCACACTATCCACGGTGTGATTCTTAATCTTGATACATTTCATGTCCTGACCACCGATATCGATGATACAGTCCACTTCTGGATCAAAGAAGGATGCAGCATAGTAGTGGGAAACGGTTTCCACCTCTCCCTCATCTAATAATAAGGCTGCTTTTAATAATCCCTCCCCATATCCTGTGGAGCAGGAACGTACAATTCTTGCAGTGACAGGAAGATGGGCATAGATTTCCCGAAGGGAAGTTAATGCCGTAGCTAATGGACTACCATTATTATTACTATAGAAGGAATAAAGAAGACGTCCATCTTCACCCACTAAAGCCACCTTGGTGGTGGTAGAACCTGCATCGATTCCTAAAAAGCAGTCTCCTTCATAGGTACTTAAATGATCCTTGGCCACACAGGCATCCGCATGACGGGCAGAGAAGGCTTCATAGGATGCTTCATCCGCAAATAATGGCTCCATACGAGCAACTTCAAAATCCATCTGAATCTTATTGGAAAGACGGGTAATCATTTCCTGTACCGGAATCACTACCTCTTCCTTATAATTCATGGCAGAACCCACCGCTGCAAAAAGATGGGAATGATCCGGAGCAATAATATTGTCCGGTCCTAAATTTAAGGTCCGAATGAAAGCTGCCTTTAATTCGGATAAAAAGTGTAATGGTCCACCAAGGAAGGCCACATTGCCTCGAATTGGTTTACCACAGGCAAGACCGGAGATGGTCTGATTTACTACTGCCTGGAAGATGGATGCTGCAAGATCGGGCTTGGTTGCACCTTCATTAATTAAAGGCTGAATATCCGTCTTGGCGAATACACCACATCGAGCGGCAATCGGATAAATGGACTGATAGTCCTTCGCATATTCATTTAATCCGGAGGCATCCGTCTGTAAGAGGGAAGCCATCTGGTCAATAAAGGAACCGGTACCACCGGCACAGATTCCGTTCATTCTCTGTTCGATTCCATTGGTAAAATAAATAATTTTGGCATCTTCTCCACCAAGTTCAATGGCAACATCACACTGTGGAGCATAGTCCTGAAGAGCTGTGGCTACTGCAATGACTTCCTGGGTAAATGGAACCCCCAAATGATTGGCAAGAGTCAAGCCACCGGAACCGGTAATCACTGGATGTACATCCATTGGTCCTAACTTAGTGGTTGCCTTTGTTAATAGGGAAGCCAAAGTTTCCTGAATATTGGCATAATGTCTTTGGTAATCCGAAAACAGTATTGTGTTGTTATCATCCAAAATAGCAATTTTTACCGTAGTGGAACCGATATCAATTCCTAATTGGTACGTGTTGGACATGAAATAACCTCCTAAAGTCGCTTCCCCGTGCGACATTCCCTTTTTCTTTGCGTCATCCTTCGATCCTCGCTTACCCTATTTTATAGGATGACCGCATCTCATTGATTATAGTGTTTTTGAGGCTAAAAGACAAGAATGGATTCGTGAAAGGATTGTGAATTCTTTCTTTCCCATTCTTCAGATTGACAATTCCATTTCTAAAAAGGTATAATAACTTGGTTTATCTTGTTTCGATGTTGCATCAAGAAAGGACCCAAGGAATGAAATTGTTACATCAATTGGAACGTAAATATGGAAAATATGCCATTCCTAATCTGATGAAGTATTTGATTATTCTCTATGCTCTGGGGTTTGCCCTGGAATTATTTGTAGGTGGATATAGCAGATACTTAGCGTTGGATTTTAATAAGGTATTGCAGGGAGAAGTGTGGAGACTATTTACCTTTGTGATTGGTCCACCTAACACCAGCATCTGGTTTATCATATTCAGTTTGTACCTTTATTATATGATTGGATCGGTGCTAGAAACCGTATGGGGAAGTTTTCGATTTAATCTGTACATGTTATCCGGGTGGTTCTTTAATGTATTAGCCGCCGCCATTTTGTACTTTGGATTTGGCATGAATACCAATTTTACGACGTATTTTATTAATATGTCCTTATTTTTAGCATTTGCCGTCATTGCAGGAGATATGGTGATATATCTTTTCTTCATTCTTCCGGTGAAGATAAAATGGCTGGCATGGCTGGATCTATTCTACTTTGGATTCATCATTGTGGGAGGAATCTTACATGGTGTTGGAATTCTTCCAATCCAGGTGGTGTATAGCATCTATTTAAAAACAGGCATTGCCCTGATCCCAGAGGCTTCTGTACAGGCCTTTGTGGCATTATTAAATTTCTTTATTTTTGTTTTAAGTACTCGCAATATGAAGCGGTATTCCTGGAAAGAGCAAAAACGTAAGAAAGAATTTTTTAATGCGCAACGTCAAGCTGTAGAAAGTCACGTTCGTGGCTATGTACATAAATGCGCAGTATGTGGAAGAACGGAGAAGGATGATCCTTCCTTAGAATTCCGGTATTGCTCCAAATGTGAGGGGAATTATGAATACTGTCAGGATCACTTATATACCCATAAGCATGTGACAGCGGATCGTACCTCGGATCCAAAGAATGTTATTGAAATGAAATAGGAGAGTTAGAAACAATGAAAAGAACAAAGATTATTTGCACCATGGGACCAAATACCAATGACCGTGAAGTAATGAAGCAGCTTGCTTTAAATGGTATGGATATTGCACGTTTTAATTTTTCCCACGGTGATCATGAAGAGCAGAAGGGTAGAGTGGATTTATTAAAGAGCGTTCGTGAAGAAATCGGTCTTCCAATCGCTATGCTTCTTGATACCAAGGGACCAGAAATCCGTACCGGTGCCATGAAGGAAGATAAGAAGGTCACATTAGTTGCCGGAAATACATTTACCTTAACCACCAGAGAAGTATTTGGTGATGATACCATTGCACAGATTACTTATACCGATCTTCCTAAGGATGTGGTTCCAGGAAGCACCATCTTAATTGATGATGGATTGATCGAACTTCGTGTTCAGAGCATTCAGGGTGAGGATATCATCTGCGAAATCATCAATGGTGGCGAACTTGGCCAGAAGAAGGGTGTGAATGTTCCTGATGTGGAGATTCACCTTCCAAGTATTACGGAGAAGGATAAGGCGGATATTCTCTTTGGTATTGAGCAGGGATATGATTTCATCGCAGCTTCCTTCGTAAGAAATGCACAGTGCATCCGTGATATTAAGGAAATCCTTCGTGCCCATGATTCTGATATTAAGATTATTGCAAAGATTGAGAACCGTCAGGGTATTGATAATATTGATGAAATTATTGAAGTTGCCGATGGTATCATGGTTGCCCGTGGTGACATGGGTGTAGAAATTCCTGCAGAGGAAGTTCCACATGTACAGAAGATGATCATTCGTAAGTGTAATGAGCGTTTCAAGCCGGTTATCACAGCAACACAGATGCTTGACTCCATGATGCGTAACCCACGTCCTACCCGTGCAGAAGTAACGGACGTTGCCAATGCGATTTACGATGGTACCGATGTTGTGATGTTATCCGGTGAAACTGCTCAGGGTAAGTATCCAGTTGAGGCAGTAAAGATGATGTCCCATATTGCAGAGTCCACCGAAGCAAATTTGGATCATTCAGTATTCATGGATCATTTTAAGGCACACAGCAAGCAGACCGTATCCGGCGCTGTAAGCTATGCCTCTGTAACCACTGCAGAGAATTTAAATGCAACCGCAATTATTGCTCCAACCATTTCCGGTTTTACTGCAAGAATTATTTCCAAGTATAAGCCAAGCATGCAGGTAATCGGACTTTCTCCAAGTGAGTCCGTACTTCGTAAGATGCAGATGTATTGGGGCGTAAAGCCATTAAAGTCCATTCCAGAAACCTCTACGGATGACATTATTCGTCATGCCATTGAGACTTCAGAAGATTATGGCTATATTCATGAAGGGGATACTGTTGTAGTAACTGCAGGTGTTCCTACGGAGAAGAATTCCTATGCACGTAAGGGTATTACCAACGTAATGCGTGTTATCGTTGTGGACTAATTCACTTCGTAGTTGAGCAAATGAGAAGGATGCCCATCATCCTTCGTAGAATCATATGGATATTCAGGAGAGAATCTA
>JAILGS010000047.1 GCA_024696615.1 Lachnospiraceae bacterium | reverse complement strand
AAACTCCTTAAAATCGGGATAGGTTGTACCAAGGGTGTTGAACATGTAATTACCTCGGTACGTTTAATGCCACAGGATCTATTGGATGATCTTGCTTTTGAAAGCCAATGGAAAAATCTAGTGATAAGTGCCTGTGATTTTTGTGTATATAGCTTAAGTATTGATTTGGATGAGAAATCGTATGTTGAAAATCTCGATGGAATAAAAAATTTGCTCGATTGGTGTACCGACTTTAAAAATTATGAAGCAAACTATGACGAAGAACAAGGACGTATTGTAATAAAGTATCAGTTGTTCAATCAAGAATATAGTTTTTCTACAGAAGAGACGGAGTATTTTGATGTGCGTTTGTTCGATCATATCAATCAGTCGTTAGAAGAAGTGAAATGCGAAAAGAAAATTGCTTGTCTTAAGGATGGATGGGGCGGTTACTTTGTTTATGTGGGTACCGATCAGCAAATCGAAGAATTTAGTAAGCTTATTAATTGAGTATCCGGAAATTAATCTTTCGACATTGGAAATATTGATTAATGGAAAAGTGTTGAAAAATAATAATCTATTTGGTAATATAATCTTACTTAGGGCTGGTCGAAAGACCCGGGTCCACATAATGACGGGCGGGACGCCCGTCTTTTTCTTTTAGGAGATATATGCGCGAACTTAGTGTTTTTGTTGATGAATCGGGGGATTGGGGCGAATATAGGCATCATTCTCCATATTATATAATTACATTTGTTTTCCATAATCAGGATATAGATATTTCGGATGAATTATCTAAACTTGATGTTGATCTTATGAATATTGGTTATTCCGGTCATTGTCTTCATGCAGGACCAATTATACGAGGAGAGGAAGACTATAAGGATGTCGACATTATAAAACGTCAGCGAATCCTGAAAAAAATGATGGGATTTATTCGACGTATGGATATTCAGTATAAATCTTTTTATATTGAAAAAAAACAGTTTGATAATTCTTTGGAAGCCATAGGAAGAATAAGCAAGCAATTATCCATTTTTATTCGTGATCACTTACAATTTTTCTTTGGGTTTGATATCATCAAGGTATATTATGATAATGGACAGACCGAAGTTAACAAGATTTTGTCATCAGTGTTAAATGCCCTGTTGGATAACGTGGAGTTTAAGAAGGTGCTGCCAAGGGATTACAGATTGTTTCAGGTGGCAGATTTTATATGTACGCTGACGCTTGTAAAATTGAAGATGGAGCATAAGGAAATGTCTCGATCTGAAATCACTTTCTTTGAAAGTGAGCGTACGCTGAAGAAACAGTATTTAAAGCATTTGGATGCCAAGGAGTTGAAGTAAGTATCTAAAGGCTCTCAATGGAAGAGATTTCGTTGGGAGCTTTTTTGTATATGTGGGAAAAGTATATTGTATTCCAGATTTGATTTTGCAATTAGGTGCAGGTTATGCCCAAATTGCAGCGGGGACATCAAAAACAGAGTGGTTATTGATTGGTGGTGATGATCCTATTGACGAAATCAATATAAGGAAAGGTATTAGGTGGTATAATGACACGAAACAATGTGCTTAAATTAATTCTATTTTTGGGCTGGATCATTTTTATAGTAAATTGCTTATTGATAATAGTAATAATGTATGAAGAAGGTGGAGCTATTATTGATATATATAAGATAATACTTGCTGGGATTATTATCGTTAATTCAGTTATTATACTATTGATTTCTGTTTTGATGAAAAAGAAATTAATCATAATTAATATCCTAACAATCTCCGTGATCGTAATGGTTGCAATGCTAGGTAAGTCATCAGTATCTAGTGAAGAAATTTGGGATTATAGGAATAAAATTGTACAAGAGATTGAAAATGGTAACTTTGAGGTGACCGATGGTGTAATTAATCTTCCTAACGAGGAAATTTACGAAAAGGTATCAGACTCAAAGCAGGTGATTTTGGCTATGGATGGAGATCAAACAGTTATATATTTTTATCGTTTTGCCGGTATGCTAGAGGATTCATGTGGCTATATTTATTATTCCAATAAAATAGATCGGAATATATGCATGGATACTATAGATTTTGTTAATATAAAACATTTGGACGGAAATTGGTATTCTTGTAGTACTCAATAAATGGGATGCACCTGAGCCTGTTACTGACGACAATATCAGTGATGTAATGGCTGATATACTTTCATTCTAAATAGGAGTATAATAAAAAACAGCGAAAACATGGTCTTTTCATTGCTTTCGCTGTTATAAATAAGCGGTAGTAGATGCGGATATTTTTGAAAGTAATGGATTATGAGAAATGATATGAAAAATGAAAACAGAGTGTTGGATGATATACCTGAAAAAGCACACCAAAAGATACATACGGTAAGCTTTACATTTCTGGCGCTTATAGTCGGAGTGGTGCTGTTTTTTATGTGTCAGTTTCTCTTTGTCATGTTTGTTGTAGACGATGAGGATAGGGCGGCTATATTAGGAAGCAATGAGACTGTTTCGAAAGTGACTCCGGATAGCACCCTGGGACACGATTACTGCGGAACCTTCTATATTTGGATTACAGTCGGGAACAATTACGGGTCTGTCGAGAATTATGAAGCGGCAAATAATGCAGGACGAGCTGTGAAGGGCATTGCTGATAATATAGTCAGAACTTTTTCGCCGATACTTTTTCTCATCTGTATGATAATTGCTTTCCGCCAAGCTGACAAAAGACTCTTTTTTGCTCACAACGGCTGGCGATTTCTTATGGCGGCAGGCATCGCTGTGCTTATACAAAACATATGGTCGGTTATCATGCGGATATTATTCATAAATGCCGAGCAGCCGTTTGTCACAGGGATATTTGAGAACAGAAGATACTACTGTCAGGTATATCACCTTTTCGGCATTCCGGCACTGATCATAATGACAGCGCTCATCACAAGGCAACACACGCTTAACTTACAGAAAAAAGATACATCCGCCAATTCAAAAGCTTTAAAGGGATTATCCGTACTTATGGGTACGGTAGCGGCGGCATTCATTCTTGTGCGACTTATAATAAGAGTATATGAGATAATAAACTACAAAACACATGATGCCATGATTCCCTTTTACTCTGATCTGCTGACTCTCCCGAGAGAGCTTGCAGATTCTTCGGAAATGTACAGAGAACTGCTTGTTTTCAGGCTTTTGAAAGATATGCCTGTATTCATTTCCTCCGCCGTAACAGTCTTCATGCTGATAAAGATCATGCTATCATCGGCACGAAACAAGATCAACACCCCGCAAAACATGAAACGCTTCCATATCGGTATGCTCCTGCTGTTCATTTCCTCGCTGATATTCAATATTCTCGGAATTCACGAGGTCAATGTACTGAACGAGCATTTTGACGGCATATATGGCTCGGTAGTTTATACGATCGGACTTCGTGCGCTGTGTGATCCTGTGCTTTATGTTGTGATCCTGTGGTTCGTTAAAACCTTTGTCAGCATTTCCGGTAATAATACCGAATGATTCACGTTAATATCCCCCAAAATTTGATAAAAAAGGCGTAATGTGGTATGATAATGTAGTTTTATTATAATGTCATAAGTATGTCATGAAATCAGTATTAAAGGAGAATTACGATGGAGTCCAATACAGTAAAAAGAATGGATGTAAAAAATATCATGGTGAGTATGATGCGCAGATTCTGGATCATTGCATTGATTGCAGTCGTCTGTGCAGTGGGCTTATTCGGCTATGAATATTATCAGTATAAGGTGCAGCAATCCAATCAGGCATTCGTGAATGCCACGGTAAAGCCTACGATTTACGCATCTTATAGCTTCTACATCTGGAATTTCGATGATAATGAGAGCTATTATAACCGAATCGATGATGTGAAGGCCGTGATCAAGAGCTACACCAACATCCAGGAAGTTATTGAAAAGACCGGCGTGGAAGCAAACTATGAGATGATGCTCAACTGTATCGCCATGGTATCCCAGGGCGTGAACGGCATCGAAGTCAGCGTGGAAGGCTCCATTCCAGGCTGGAGCCAGGAGCAGGTACTTGACATCGTAACCGTATTAGAAGAAGTTTCCACAAGAAATATCAAGGAGCATTTCGGTGCAAATGCGATCGAAGTAATTGAAGAGCCTCATGAAGGCGCATATACCTTACATTACGCGTTAACGGATGATGAAGAGAAGAAGCCAATTACGAAGAAGGATGTAATTAAGTATGGTTTCTATGGTGGATTTGCAGGTGGATGCTTTGGTGTCTTTGCTGTATTATTCTATCTCCTTCTTTCTGCGAAACTTCGTACTGCAGATGAGGCACATACCGTATTGGGAGCCAAGGTAATTGCAGAACTTCGTCGTACCAAAAAGGATCAGGGACAGGCAGGTGATAAGTCCGCACAGATTCAGGCATTCAATAAGGAAGAATATAAGAAGGCAGTTCGCCAGTTACAGACTGGTGTCGTGGGCGTGTTCTCCGTCATTGAAACCGAGTCCCGTGGAGAAGTTGCGAAAAACCTAGTGAAGACCTTGGCGGTGAATGGAAAGAGTGCACTACTCATTACCATTAAGAAGGATAGCGATGTGGCAGCCAATCCATTAAACGAATTCTTAGATTCCAAGAAGACACGTCAGGAATTAGTTAGTGATAGCGACAATGAGAAGATCAAGGTTGCCAACTGGACCACTGCTTCCTCTGAGGATGTGGATTTATTTAAGAATGGTAAGATTAGCCAGTTAATCTTTGGCTATGAGAATGAATATGATTATGTGGTGATTGATGCGCCTGCATTCAAGGAAAGTGCTTGTGCTCTGGATCTTGCAGCAACTGCCAAGAACACAGTACTTGTAGTGGATGAAGGAACGGTATGGGAGAATGATGCGATTGATGTTCGTGTGCGTCTTTCTGAGAACTATATCGAGACCACGGGAATTATTTATATTCGATAAGTAAGACATAGAGAGTAAGAAAATTCGAGGAGAATCATGATTATTGTGAAAGTCGTCCTGGCGGCACTGTTCTTGATTGCGGTTCCTATGATTATTGGAAATTCGCTATCCAGAAGAATGCATGAGGGATATGAAGGCAATTTAATCGCTAACTGGGTGTTTGGAATCGTAGCGATGTTCGCACAGTTACAGCTACTTACCGTGCCCATGATCATCGCCAAAGTAGAATTTCATGTGCTTTTCGACCTGTATCTGGCCATTCTTCTTTTTGAGACAGCAGCAGGACTGGCCCGCCATGGAGGAGAATTTGCACAAATGTTACAGCAGGTGCCAAAGCGTTTTCGCGCGATTGGCATATTAGGAATTATCGTATTAGTAAGCATTCTCTTACAGGGATATGTGCTTGGATACTATCAACATGTGGATAATGATGATGCAAGATATGTACCATATGCGTTAGCTGCAGTGCAGAAGGATGCATTGATGAATGAAAATCCTATCACAGGACAGCCAATCTACTGGGAATTATCCGAGTCCTTAAAGGATATGGTATCCCCATGGATCATGTTGTGGGCGATTCTTGCCAAGGTGGCAATGTTCCATCCCACCATCTATATTCATACGGTGCTTCCATTCTTCTTAATCCCGCTAAGTTATGCGGTGTATTGGCTTATCAGCATGGAATTGTTCTCGGAGAAAGAAGTGGAAAAGCGCGTACTATTTACCGGTATCGTGAGTGCCATCAATATCTTCTCCGGATATTCCTCCTATAATGCGGGAGCATTCTTACTGTTTCGAATCTGGCAGGGAAAGGCCGTCTTTGTAGGAATTTTACTGCCCCTTCTGTTCCTTCTCATGCTTCGCATGTGGAGAATTGAGAAAGTGAAAGTCTTTGATTATTATGAGATGCTTGTTACAAGTCTTGCTTGTTGCATGACCTCTGGCTTTGGTATCGTATTGACCGCATTGTTACTTGGGATCTTCTCCATCTTCCATGGATTCCGAAGAAAGAATATTCTTGGAGCCTTAGGAATCTGGGTGGCTCTCATTCCATGCGTCGTATACGGATATATCTATGCGTTTGGAGGTGATCTGTTCCGATGATGGAGTTAATGCAGCTTGCTTGGAATGAGTATACGAAATTTATCGGAAGCGGCCTATATATGTACTTGGCATATGCCTCCATGTTATACATCATTTGCAAAGATAAAAAGAAACGGATGGTGCTTGGAGTGATTCCGGCCCTTCTGTTAGTGCTGTTTTTTAATCCGCTATTTATTAAGCCATTGTATTATAAGTTCTTTTTTGGAACCTATTGGAGACTGCTGTGGTTAATTCCTTCCACGCTGATCAATGCGTATACGGCAACACAGCTGATCACGTCTTCCAAGCACCCGCTAGGACAGGTGGGAATGGCGATTTTAGTGGGTATTGTGATCATTCTTTCCGGAACCAGGATCTATTCCTGGATGAATTATAGCCATCGTACCAACTGGTATAAGATTCCCAATGTAGTGCTGGAAGTTGGCTATAATATGGAGAATTACGCGGATTCTTGGTATCCCACAGTGATCGTGCCCAACGAACTGTACTGTTCCATGCGGCAGTATACCTCCGGGATCCGACTTTTGTATGGTCGGGATGCGGAAGGCTATATGTCCGGCTTAGAGGACGAGGATATTAAGGCTGTATATGAGGAAATGTGTAAGGAAGATCCCGATATCGAGATCATTTCCCGGGTGGCCCATGAGCAGGAGGTGCAGTGCATCGTCTTTAACATGGACTATCATCAGGTGGAAGAGGATCTTTTGGAATATGGGCTCGTATATACGGGGGATACGGACAATTACCGTTATTACACCGTATGGTACGGGGACTATTAAAGTGTACCGGGATTTGGCAATTAAAGTGTACCGGGATTGGGCATAAGAAGAACTAGGAGTTTATGGTGGGAAGCGATTTGTATCAAAGAAATGGGACAATTGCATATTATATCTATTTCCTGACATTGGTGGCGTTAAAGGCGCTGGGTCTTGCCTCCAATCATAAGGTATATCAGATCTGCTTTGTAATCGCTCTTGGCTTTCTTGCCATTAAGCTGGTGTTAACAAAGTATTCCGCGGTGGAATTGATTGCCGTGATCCTTCTTGTGCTAGTGAGTATGATCGGACTCATCCATGCCAAGGAACAGACGTATTTTCTGGCGGTCATTAGTATCGCGGGAATGCGGGGGATCAACTTTAAGGATCTGATGAAGCACACCTTCTGGGTGCATCTGTGGTGCACCATCATCGCCATTGCAGGCGGTATGATGGGGCTTCTTTACGATAAGACCGATGGTGTGATGCACTCCTACGGATATATGGATTACAATGTACTCTTTGTGAATGTGTTCATTCTCTGTGCCCTGGTCATCTATCTTCGCTATGACCGGATTTCCTGGGTGGAATTAGTAATTACCTCCGCCATGGCCATGGTTGGATTTTATTTTTCCAGAAGCCGTACGGGAATGATCTTATTCGTTTTTCTCTGGGGAATGATTGCTCTGGATCAGCTTCATGAGAAGAAGCAGCAGAATAAGAAGCGGGCGAAGGAAGAAGGACGGGAAGAGTCCAACTCCCTGTTCCATGCCAGATTTGGACGCCGCAAGAAAAGCCTGTATCGCTACGTGGTACTGATCCCGGTGGTGATGATGGCGATCAGTTTTATATTACCTGCCCTTTATAACGCATTTGAAAAGACGAAGATCATGTATAAGATCAACCATGCGTTAACGGGGCGTCTGTTTATTGCAAGATATTATCTCAAGCTGTATCCATTCAGCTTGTTTGGTAATTCCTATACCTTCTGGTCCGAGAATGCGGGAGAAATCTTAGAGATTGTGGATAATCTCTATATCACCATCTACCTTTATTCCGGCCTGGTGATGCTCCTTCTCTACATCGGAGCGCTGACCTGGCTCATGGTTTCCATGGTGCGCCGGGGGTATCGAAAGGAATTAATGATCACTGCAGTGCTTGCCGTGTACGCGTTCATGGAGGAATTTCCATTAAATCCATCCGTGAATCCATTCCTACTGCTTCTTGGAGCATGTATCTATGGATTTGACGCCATTGATTGTGGATATGAAAGGAAGCAATCCTAGATGAAAATTGCGATTATTACCAATGTTCCATCGCCTTATCGCGTGGATTTTTTCTACTATCTGCAGACCCATGTGAAGGAGCATGAATTTCATGTGATTTACTCCAGTGCGACGCAGAAATCCCGCTCCTGGCATGCGGATGAGGAACGGATTGTGAATGCCACCATGCTAAAGTCCTGGAACATTCGGATGAAAAGACGATATGACACCAGGGATATCTTCATTCCTCACGGGGTGGAGAAGGCCTTAAAAGAGATTGGGCCGGATGTGGTGGTGGCCATGGAATATAATCCCACCGTGCTTTTGGCGTGTCACTACTGCAGAAAGCACCACATTCCCTATATTAGTTGGAGTGATGGCACCACGTATTCGGAGCGAAACTGCTCCAAGGTGCAGAAATTCGCTCGCCGCTATATTATTCCAAGAGCCTGCGCTTTTATCGGAAGTTCCACCAGGGCTCGGGAAAATCAGATTGCCCTGGGTGCGGATCCTGGCAAATGTTTTCAGTCGAACCTTACGGTGGACATTGAAAAATATCAAAGAAAGCCTGCCACGAGTACCAAAAAGCGCCTGATTAGCGTGGGCGGACTGATCCTTCGCAAGGGAAATGATCTGTTATTAGAGGCTCTTGCTAAGACTTCTTCCGATATGGAGTTACTTCTTGTGGGAGAAGGCATTGAAAAAGAGCGTTTAGAAGAGCAGGTGACTCGCCTCGGTCTTACGGACCGGGTAAGATTTGCCGGCTTCTTAGAAGGAGATGCGTTATATCGTGCCTATGCGGAAAGTGGCGCATTTGTCCTGGCAACCAGGGAGGATTGCTATGGACTGGTGATCCTTGAGGCCATGTGTGCCCATCTTCCCGTCATCGTGTCCAAGTATGCGGATGGCGCAGTGGATCTTGTGGAGGATGGCGTAACGGGACGGATCGTGGATCCGGAGGATGCAGATGGGTTTGCAAGGGCTTTAGAGGACGTCTTTGCAAATGAGTCACAACGGGCCACCATGGGCGAAAAAGCATATGAGAAAAGCTTCGAGTTCACCTTTGAGAAGGTAAGTCAGGGGTATCTTGAGGCCATTGCCTATGCGGGCACATTACGGAGGGTTGAAAAATAAATGAAAACCTTACAGATGATGATGGAAGTCTTTGATCGTAAGCAGCGCCGAAGCCTGTTCGCATTAGTCTTTGCGATTATTGTGGGAGCTGGCGTGGAGCTACTTAGCCTTTCGGCGGTACTTCCCTTCGTGGAGTCCATTACGGACCCATCCACGATGATGGAAGATCCGAAGATCCGCCTGATCAGTGATCTGACAGGAGTGACGGCATATGAGTCCTTAGTGATTCTCATGTGCGGCATTATTATCGGACTGTTCATCTTAAAGAATTGCTATGTGGTATTTTTAAGTAATTTTCAATATCGCTTTACCTACTATGGACTGCGGGATTTAAGCAGCAAGATGATGAATGGATATATGGATAAGTCCTATCCATTCTTTGCAAATCACAATAGTGCGGAACTTTTAAAGAGTGTGCAGACGGATACCAATATGTTCTATGTAACGGTGCTTAACGGTACTCAGTTAATGAGCGAATGCATCGTATCCGTGGTACTTGTGGTATATCTGATCTTACAGGATCCCCTCATTGCCATCTCCATGGCAGTGGTTTTAGGACTGATGGCCCTTCTTTTTATCAAGGGATTTCGTAAGGCCTTCAAGCGCATGGGAGAAGAATATCGTGTGTATGTGGAGGACCAGATCAAGTGCATGCACCAGTCCTTTGGTGGAATTAAGGAAATCAAGATTACGGATAGTGAGGAATTCTTTAAGAAGGAATTCTGGGATATCGCTGCCGGTCTTGCGAAAAACCAGGTAAAGAATGGCTTATATAATGCGATTCCAAAGCCAATGATGGAAACTATGGTAATTGCAGTGCTTCTTGTGATTATCTCCCTGAAAGTAGCTACGGGTGCAAGCCCGGCAAGCTTCATTCCTACGATTTCCGTCTTTGCCCTGGCAGCCTTCCGACTGCTCCCATCCGTGAATAAGATTTCCGGCTATGTGGGAGTGATCCTGTATAACAAGGTGGCGGTGGAAGAAGTGCATCGTCAGGTGAAGGCCATGGAAGCTGTGGCGAAGGAGAAAGTGGAAGCAGGAGATGGAAAAGTCCCTTTTACCAAGGATATTGTGTTAAAGGATGTGGTATTTGCCTATGAGGGAGCGGATCACAATGTGATCGATCACGTGGATCTTTCGATTCAGAAGAATACCTCCATCGGATTTATCGGCCCTTCCGGTGCCGGTAAAACCACCATTGTGGATGTAATCCTGGGAATTCGTAAGAATCAGGAAGGAAAGATCTTGGTGGATGGCACGGATATCCACTCCGGCTTAAGCAGCTGGCATGAGAAGATCGGTTATATTCCTCAGAAGATCTATCTCATGGATGATACGATTCGTAATAATATCGCATTTGCCGTAGATCCGGCAGAAATTGATGATGATAGAGTCTGGGAAGCCTTAGAGGAAGCCCAGTTAAAGGAATTTGTGGAGTCCTTAGAAGATGGACTCGATACCATGGTGGGAGAACTTGGAGCAAGAATCTCCGGTGGTCAGCAGCAGCGTATGGGAATTGCAAGAGCACTGTATCGTCGTCCGGAATTATTAGTACTGGATGAGGCCACCTCCGCTCTGGATAATGATACGGAGAAGGCTGTGATGGAAGCCATCGACAGTCTCCATGGCAAATTAACCTTAATCATTATCGCCCATCGACTCACCACCATTAAAAATTGTGATGTGATCTATGAAATCAAGGATGGCAAGGTAGAGGAGACCACGGTGGATGTGTAAGTAGGAGGTTTTATGAACGTCTTACAAGTAAATACAACCTATCAGGGCGGCGGCGCAGAGAAAGTGACGCAGCAGCTTTTTCACTCTTCCTTTCCCGGGATTACCCAACACCTCTTAGTTGGCCGTGGGGACCGGGAAGAAAGTAAGGCCAAGGGGTATTCCATGATTTACGATGGAGGAATCCCCTGGTTTTGTTCGAGAGCCTATGGGAAGCTTGCTCCCTATCGGCGCTATGATCCATATGCGACGCATCGCATCATATCCTATGTGAAGGAACATGGGATTGATATTGTACATTTGCAAAATATCCATGGAAATTACATGGGAATTTTAGATGTGGAAGCCATCGCAAAACATGCCAAAATCATCTGGACCTTACATGATATGTGGGCGATGACGGGGCACTGCGCCCATGCGTTTGAATGCGATGGATACAGGCGATTGGACTGTTCGAACTGTCCAAGAAAGGAGACCTATCCTTCCATCCGCACAGACTGCGGGGACGCTATCTTGCAGGATAAGAAGCGGGCCTTTACGGGAAAGGGCATTACCTTCGTCTCGCCTTCGAAGTGGCTAAAGGAGCGGGCCCTTGAGTCCATCCTTGCCGGAGAAGATCTCCGGGTGATCGAGAATGGCTCGGATACTGCAGGATACGGAAAGTATGTGGGAAAGAAGGAGGAGCTGCGACAGGAATATGATATTCCGAAGGATCGCACGGTGTTACTGTTTGCCGCCTCCAATTTAAATTCCCAGTTTCGAAGCTTCGGGCATCTTTTAGATTCCTTAGGGTATTTAGAGGACCGCAGTGCTTATACCCTCATCGTGCTTGGAAATTGTGATGAGAGTGTGCATTTTCCGGAAGGATTTGACGTGCGGCTCATGGGATATATCAAGGACCAGGATGTGATGGCTAAGCTCTATGCCCTATCCGATGCCTATGTGAGCCCATCCCTTGCGGATAATTTCCCATGTACCACGGTGGAAAGCTTCGCGGTGGGGACGCCGGTGATCGCATTTGCTTCCGGGGGCTTAGTGGAGCAGCTTTCCGAGGGCCGGGGAATTTTAGTTCCTACGGGGGA
>JAILGS010000045.1 GCA_024696615.1 Lachnospiraceae bacterium | reverse complement strand
GATTAAGGCGGTGATTTTTATGAAAGATTATAAAGATTTTCCTAAAATTAATATCGGTGGTAGTGATATTGCATCACTCATTTGCGTCGGTATCGCAAATACGGCCCTCCAAATTTGGAGGGGCGTTCAACCAACCAAACGTTCCTACCATTAATGTTGTAGTTGATATGGTTACATGCTAAATACAAAAACGCCCCCAGGGAAGTGCTACTTCCCTGGGGGCGTTTTATGCAAATGGATGTGTGGAAATTACTTCTCGTTGGTTTCTACATTCTGCTTCATCATTGCGCGAACCTTCATGGAAAGACCGAAGAGGTTAATGAAGCCTTCTGCATCATGGTGATCATAGAGGTCACCAGTGGTGAAGCTTGCTAAGGACTCAGAGTAGAGTGAGTATGGAGAAGTGGTTCCAGCCTTGATGATGTTACCCTTGTAAAGCTTGAACTTTACTTCACCAGTTACATATTCCTGAGTTACATCAACGAATGCTGAAAGAGCTTCGCGGAGTGGAGTAAACCACTTTCCTTCGTATACTAAATCTGCGAACTTGGTAGCAACCAGCTTCTTGTAAGCTAAGGTATCACGGTCAAGGATGATTTCCTCAAGCTGTGTATGAGCTTCCATTAAGATGGTTCCACCTGGAGTCTCATAAACACCACGGGACTTCATACCAACCACACGGTTTTCTACGATATCAATGATACCGATACCATGCTTTCCACCAAGACGGTTTAATTCACGAAGAATATCAGAAGCCTTCATCTTCTTACCGTTGATGGAAGTAGGAACACCCTTTTCAAATGTCATGGTTACATATTCGCCTTCTTCAGGAGCCTTCTCAGGTCTTGTGGTAAGAACTAAGAGATGATCGTAGTTTGGCTCGTTGGCTGGGCTCTCTAATTCCAAACCTTCATGGGAAATATGCCATAAGTTACGGTCACGGCTGTAAGCGTTATCATCCGAAGAGAATGGAAGATCAATACCATGAGCCTTGCAGTAAGCAATCTCATCTTCACGGGACTGCATCTTCCAGGTCTCATTCTCTCTCCAAGGAGCAATCACCTTGATATCAGGAGCAAGAGCCTTGATGGAAAGCTCGAAACGAACCTGATCGTTACCCTTACCGGTAGCACCGTGGCAAATAGCAACAGCGCCTTCCTTACGAGCGATTTCTACAAGCTTCTTAGCAATCAGAGGACGAGCAAAAGAAGTACCAAGAAGATACTTGTTCTCGTATACTGCATTGGCCTTAACGGTTGGAACAATATAATCATCTACAAATTCATCAACAACATCTAAGATATAGAGCTTCTCAGCGCCAGAATGCTGTGCGCGCTCCTCTAAACCATCTAATTCATTACCCTGTCCAACGTCGATACAGCAACATACAACATCATAATCGTATGTTTCCTTTAACCATGGAATAATTGTTGTGGTATCAAGACCACCGGAATACGCTAAAACAACTTTTTCCTTTGCCATAAATAAGTCCTCCTAAAATTCTTTTAAGAAATGTTGTGAAGCAAATGCAATGGAAGCCCCCTAAAATCAAGGGAGTTTCATATGTTTTGCCGACTAGTTGATAATATACAATAGAATATGTGAAAAAGCAAGTATTAAAATGAATAATATGCAAAAACGATGCATAAAATGCAAAATATTCATTTGCTAAAAAAAGCTATTTACATTTTAGGCTAAAAGATATACTATAAGAAAGATGTTTCAGATATGCTGCTGAATAATTATGTAAAAAAATGAATATTTATGAACGAAGAAAGCTGGAGGTTTTCTATGAAAGCAATCGAAGGTGGAGTGACCGCTGCCAAGGGGTTCCGTGCAGCAGGTTTAAATGCAGGAATTAAGAATAAGGTAAAGAAGGACATGGCCATGGTGGTCAGCGATGTACCATGTACCGTGGGTGGAACCTTTACCACCAATAAAGTTAAGGCAGCACCGGTGAAGTGGGATGCGGATGTGGTATATAAGACGAAGAAGGCACAGGCCATTGTGGTCAATTCCGGTATTGCGAATGCATGTACGGGAGAAGAAGGTCTTTCCTATTGTAAGGAAGAAGCCAAGGTGGTTTCTAAATTATTAGATATTCCATATGATCAGGTATTGGTTGGTTCCACAGGTGTGATTGGTATGCAGCTTAATATGCCGGTTATTACGAAGGGAATTGAATCCTTAGTTCCAGCCCTTGCCTATGGAAAGGAAGCAGGAACACTTGCTGCAGAAGCAATTATGACTACGGATACCGTATCCAAGGAAGTTGCTGTGGAAGTGGAAATCGGTGGAAAGACCGTAACCATCGGTGGTATGTGTAAGGGTGCAGGTATGATTCATCCAAACATGGCTACCATGTTATGTTTTATTACTTCCGATGCAGTGATTGGAAGTGATTTACTTTTATCCTCCGTTCAGAAGATTGTTTCCGATACTTTTAATATGATTTCCGTGGATGGAGATACCTCCACCAATGATACGGTGGTAGTTCTTGCCAATGGAATGGCAGAAAATCCGGAAATTAAGGAAGGAACGAAGGAATATCAGGATTTCTATGAGGCTCTCTACTATATCTTAGAAGAATTATCGAAAAAGATCGCCGGAGATGGAGAGGGTGCTACTTGTCTCTTTGAAGTGGATGCTACAGGATGTGCCAGTAAGGAACAGGCAAAGATCCTTGCGAAATCCGTGGTGTGTTCTTCCTTAACGAAGGCAGCCATCTTTGGACATGATGCGAACTGGGGAAGAATTTTATGTGCCATGGGTTATTCTGGAGCGGATTTTGATCCGGAAATCGTGGATATTTATTTTGAAAGTGCTGCAGGAAAGTTAAAGATTGTGGAAAATGGTACTGCAACGGATTATTCCGAAGAGGAAGCTACCAAGATCCTTTCCGAGAAGCATGTGAAGGCGATTTTGGATGTGAAGATGGGAGATGCGAAGGCGACAGCCTATGGTTGTGATCTTACATTTGATTATGTAACCATTAATGCAGATTATCGTTCATAACAAAGACGAATTTTACTATAAGAAATCATAAAGGAGTGGGCCATGACATATCAGAATGAGGGCGGAATTAACGCCAATATGACGGATGAGCTTGCAAAAGCAGCAGTATTAGTGGAGGCTTTGCCATATATTCAGAAATTTAATCGTAAGATTATTGTAGTAAAGTATGGTGGAAGCGCCATGGTGGATGAGGATTTAAAGAAGAAGGTCATCCAGGATGTGGTATTATTAAAGTTGGTTGGTTTTAAGCCAATTATTGTTCACGGTGGTGGTAAGGATATCACCAAGTGGGCGGACAAAGTGGGAATTGAAACCCGTAAAGTGAACGGACTTCGTGTGACGGATGAGCCTACCATGGAAATCGCTGAGATGGTCTTAAATAAGATCAATAAGGATTTAGTAAGTTTGATTCAGTTACTTGGAATTAAGGCCTGCGGTATTAGTGGTAAGGATGGAAAGCTGTTAAATTGTACCAAGAAATTATCCGATGGCCAGGATATTGGTTATGTGGGTGATATTACCAGCGTGGATGGAAAGGTCATCATGGATTTGATTGAGAATGATTTTCTTCCGGTCATTGCGCCAATTGGTACGGATGAGGAAGGTCATTCCTATAATATTAATGCGGATGATGCAGCTTGTGCCATTGCCACTGCTTGTCAGGCAGAGAAGTTAGCATTCCTTACGGATACGGAAGGATTATATCTGGATTTTGAGGATAAGAATTCTTTAATTTCCGAGATTTCTGTGAAGGAAGCAGAGGACTTAATCTCTGGTGGCACCATTGTTGGTGGTATGCTTCCAAAGCTTCATAACTGTATTGATGCAATTAAGAGCGGTGTTTCCAGGGTTCATATTTTGGATGGTAGAATTCCACACTGTCTTTTATTAGAAATCTTTACGAATAAGGGTATTGGAACAGCAATTATTGATGACAATGCAGAGAGGTTTTATAACAATGACAAGTAATGAATATATGACAATGGCGGATGAGAATCTCATCCATACTTATAATCGTTTTCCAGTGGTATTGGATCATGGAGAGGGCGTGTATCTTTATGATCATGAAGGAAAGAAGTATTTAGATTTTGCAGCAGGAATTGCTGTATTTGCTTTGGGTTATCATCATCCGGCTTTTACGGAAGGTGTGAAGGCACAGATGGATCAGATTATTCATACTTCCAACCTCTTTTATAGTAAGCCACTGGCAGAGGCTGCCAAGAAGTTATGTGAAGTGGCCGGAATGGATAAGGTTTTCTTTACCAACTCAGGAACCGAAGCAATTGAAGGCGCTATTAAGCTTGCCAAAAAGTATGCGTTTCTTAAGGACGGTTCCGTGGATCATGAAATCATCGCCATGAATCATTCCTTCCATGGTAGAAGTATGGGTGCTTTAGCAGTTACTGGAAATAAGCATTATCAGGAAGCTTTTGGTCCAATGATTCCGGGAATTCGTTTTGCAGATTATAATGATCTTGCCAGTGTGGAAGCATTGGTGAATGAGAAGACCTGTGCTATTATATTGGAGACGGTTCAGGGGGAAGGTGGTATTCGTCCTGCAACGAAGGAATTCTTAACAGGCATTCGAAACATTTGCGATGAGAAGGATATTCTGTTAATCTTAGATGAGATTCAGTGTGGTTATGGTCGTACCGGCACCATGTTCGCTTTCGAGCAGTATGGTATCCGTCCGGATGTATTAACCGTTGCTAAGGCGCTTGGTTGCGGCATCCCTGTGGGTGCTTTCTTAGCTTCCGGAAAGTGTGCCGAAGCGTTAGTTCCAGGAGATCATGGAACTACTTATGGCGGTAATCCTTTAGCTACGGCAGCAGTGAATCAGGTATTGGATATCTTTGCAAATGAGGGCATCGTAAGTTACGCGAAAGCAATTGCCCCATATCTGTGGGAGAATCTTGAGAGTTTAAAGGATGAATTTGCAGTGATCAAGGACCATCGTGGTCTTGGATTGATTCAGGGATTGGAATTTGACGAAAGCCTTCCTGTGGGTAAGGTTGTTAGTGCGGCCATAGAGCGGGGACTGATTGTGATTTCCGCAAGTGGCAATGTGCTTCGTTTTGTTCCACCACTTGTCATCACGCGTGAGAATATTGATGAAATGATGGAAAAACTGAAGGATGCAATTTCCTCCGTAATGTAAGGAAAATATAGTGGAGTAATATGATGAAAAAAACATTAGCCCTTATCTTATCGGCGGGTCTGATCTTCCAGCTTGCAGGATGTGGTTCCACAGAAGTGGCAGAAGATGCGTCCGTAGCGGAAGGTGCTGTAGAAAGTACCGATAGCGAAGAAACTACCTTGGCAATGGAATATGTTACCGATGAGAATGGCGAAACGGTGACGGATGAAGCGGGCAATCCCCTGATGCAGGAAGTGAAGGATGATCAGGAAGATGTGAACCTTAATTTCTGGTACACGGATAGTAATATGACGGAATATTTTACCAAGTGCGTGGAGCAATTCGAGGCAGAACATCCTCATATTCAGGTGACTTTGTCCTTAGTTGCTACCAGTGGATATTTGGAAAATATTGATTTGCAGAGTGTGCACCAGATCAATGCGGTGGATGTGTATATGTTAAATAATTCCGATTTAGAGCAGGCTTATCTTGCAGGATTAGCTCAGCCCTATGATGCGGATGTGGATGTTTTTACGGAAGCCAATTATGGTAAAAGTGCAATGCGTGCCGTCACTTATTATGGGAAGCAGATTGCCTATCCATTGTATTTTGACAGTGCTTTCTTAGTTTATAACACGAACTATGTGACCCAGGTTCCACAGACTTTTGATGATATTTTGATTTTCTCAAGTCAGGAAGTGGAAGAGGACAGTATCTTAAATAACATGGAGAAAACCATGACTTGGGATGTGTCCAATTACAAGTTCAATTATGTTTTTTTAAGTGATTATTTTGTAATGGGTGGCGTAAGTGGTGATGATCGCTCATACATCGATACGAATAATGACAATGTAATTGCAGCTCTTACCTATTATCAGGCCCTATATGATTTCTTTGCGATTGATCGTAAGGAATTGGATAAGAATGGTGCCTTAACGGAATTTATGGAAGGCAAGACGGCTTTTACTATGGCAAGAATTGGTGACCTTCCAACGCTGGATGAAGGAAAGTCTACCCATGAGAATTTTGATTATGGAACTGCAGCAATGCCGGATTTAACGGAAAACTTGCCTGCTTCTTCCATTAGTTACACGCAGTGTCTTGTGGTGGATCCTTTTAGTGTACATCGCAAGGAAGCTGGAGAATTCGTGAAAGCGGTATGTTATGATTATGTGGCGGATTTTTATGGGATGACTGGTTTTTTACCTTCCCGTAATAATTGGAATTATTCGAATCCACTCTATGCTGGAATTTATGCGAATTATTCGGATTCTACTCCGGTTCCAAAGTTCTTTACCCTGGGGGATTACTATATTGAATTAGAAATCTTATTGCACAAGGTATGGGATCAGGATGGTGAGATTACGGATTTGGTGAATGAGTTCCAGGATTATATCACGAACCAGATAAAGTAGTGAGGCTTGAAAGATTTATGAAAAGAAACCCCGAGGAACATAGACATGTGATATGTTCCTCGGGGTTTTATGCTCTTATTTGGCCCTAGGTGGAAGCACCGGACTTGGGTCATGTAAAATCTTCCATGGCAAGTATTTTAGCAGATAGTGCATGATCAGGAAGAGCACTATGGCTGCTACGACATCCACGAAGGAATGCTGCTTTAAAAATACCGTGGATAGAGTGATCAGTGCAGTGAGAATCACTCCCGTATAGCGGAAGGATTTCATATCCTGAAGATAAATATTCCTCTGTAGAGCCGAGCAGCATACCAGGGAATTATACACATGGATGCTTGGGCATACATTGGAAGATGTATCGATATTATAGAGTTTTATCAAAGTGTGGGTGAATACGTTGGTATCATGCAGGATGGCCGGGCGAAGTGCAATATAACTTGGATAAATGGTATAGATGATATTGCAGATACTCATGCCCAAGGTCAACATGATGGCAAAACGGAAAAATTCCCCACGCTGGGATTTATAAAACATGGTTACACAGGTTATAGCGATGAAGAAAAACCATAGGTAGTAAGGAATGATAAATCCTTCCACAAATGGAATATAATCATCTAAGACACAGTGAATCTCATGATATGTTACATTGGTTCTGGTTTCTAGGAAGGCAAACCAAGGTAAATATATAAAGATATAGAGTCCAAATAACCCATGGCCATAGGTTTTAAAAAATTGTGACCATGCTGGTTTCATATTCAATTCCTTTTCTTAATGTATAAATCTTTGTGATTATAGCAAAAGTACGATAAAATCGCAAGGGATGGGGCTTTGGAATTTGCAAAATATGGACTTTTGAAGTATAATATACTATCTATGGGAAATTGAAAGGAAAACCTTGCGATGCGTTTAATTTTATATGGTGTCACGAAAAGTTTTGATAAAGTGAAAGTATTAAAAGGAGCTACCGCTCTTTTTGAAATGGGCAGTGTATATGGAATCCTTGGACCAAAGGGTTCTGGTAAGAGTACCCTGATTAACTGTATTACAGGGGAAGATAATATTGATAGCGGTTCCATTCAGCTTTTAGATGAGACGGGGGATAATGTCTTTAATTATAATCAGGTTGGTGTTGCCTTCTCCGTTCCGGTATTGCCGAATTTCTTAACCTGTAATGAGATGATCCGTTTCTTCATTGAAGCGAATCGGGACAAGTTAAGTGCGGATATTGACATGGATGAGTGTTTTAAGTTTGTCAATATTGAGATTGGTGACAGATACCGTCTGATTGAAGACTGTAGCGATGCAGTGAAATATAAATTACAGTTATTATGCGTAATTCTTGCCAATCCTACGGTTATTATTTTGGATGAGCCTACGATTCTGTATGATGCAGAATTTACCAGGGATCTGCGAGAAATCTTAAGAGCTCTGACCCAGGATCATATCATTATTATTGCTACGAATAAATTAGAGTCCATCCAATCCATTTGCGATAATATCATGGTGTTAAATAAGGGTGAGTTAAATATATTACAGCGTGAAACCCTGAATAATGATGCGGTATTGGAGACTGTGAAGGATCTGGTAACGGAAGATGAAGGAGAGCTGCAATAATGTTTAAAAAGTTAATGTTTGAACAGAGAGTCTCCGTGGAGAACTCCTTCAATGCATTTATCTATTATCTTAGAGAAATTCCATTCTTTGAGAAGCATATACCTTATGAATTTTTTCAGCATAACCGTTTCAAATTCATTCTGAGTATTGTGACATTCATCTTTGGTATTGTGGCGAAGTTTGTGGGACGATTATTATATTCCATCGGCTTTATGTTCTTACCATATATTATTTTAAAGATTTTGGTGGTGGGAAATACCTATGAATACGACGAGATGATTATTCACATGTTCTTTGTGATGAGTTGTATCTGCGGTTCTTTAGTAAATACCATTATTTTGTCCAGTTCGGATCAGGATTATATGATGTTAAATATTCTTCGAGTGGATCCGAAGGCACATTATCTGGGTGAACTTTTAATCAAATTAGTGAGTGATTTTATTATCTTTGCCTCGATTTTGATCATCTTTGATATGAATCCTGTGGAAGTAGTGGTACTATGTGCGGTTATGGTGGCCTGTCGCTGTATTGGTGAGATGCTAAGTCTGATGACCTATCTTTATGTGCCATGGCTTTATTCCCATAAGGGAAAGTTTGATGTAACGGTAATTGTGGTATGCTTCATCATGGCCTATGTATATCCTGTATGGATTGGCGATGTGGTTTCCATGGATATCTTTTTGATGAATCCGGTGGCTCTTGGAGTGATGGGTGTGATTGGTTTTATCTGCTTGATTCTTCTGATCACCTTCCGAGGCTATTCCACCTTGGCTAGAAAGAGTATTAAGCGTGTGGACCGTGAATATTCGGAGCAGGTTCTTACCAGAGGCCGTATTGCCACGGTAATTCATACGAGAAAATTAACGGGTAATGAGGCATTAGTTACCAACCGTCATGATGATAAGCATGGCTATGTGTATCTGAATTATATCTTTTTTGACCGTTTTAAGAAGTTGTTACATGCTACGGTAAATAGCAAATGTATTTGGGTGGTTTTAATTGCCATCGCCACCATATTATATGGAATGAATGGCGGACAGATTGCGAAATCTGCAATTCATGGAAGAATTCTTGGCATGGATACCATGTGGCTTGTGTTTTTCTATATCTTTTCCGGATCTAGAAAGATGTGTCAGACCATCTTTTATAATTGCGATAAGGAATTCTTATCCTATGGCTATTATCGTAGAAAGGCAGCGATTCAGAAGATGTATCTGATTCGTCTCTGGCGTTGCTTTTTAATTGATTTTCGTTTTATCGGAACAGTCATGGCTTCGGTTTTCTTCGTAAGCATTGCTTTAGGATATAGCTGGGATTTATTGAATCTATGGCCAATTCTTGCGGATATTTTCCTCGCGGGAGTATGTGCTACCGTATATCAGGTGTCCATGTACCATCTGATCCAGCCATATGATGCAACCCTTCAGGTGAAGAAAATTATCTTCCCATTTTTAGGAGTGATTGCTCTGATTTTTGATTTGATTTTCTTAGGTTTACCTCTTGCAGGGATTTTATGTACGACGGTATATCTTTTAGGAACCCTTGCATTTACTGTGTTTTGCAGTATTCTGGTATTCGAATTTGGACACTATAATTTTTATTTAAAAAAATAAAAAATTTTTGTTGACAAAAGAGTTGAATGTATCATATAATCGAAAAGCAGTCTGATGACGGCAGTAGTTCTTCGGGGTCTTAGCTCAGCTGGGAGAGCATCTGCCTTACAAGCAGAGGGTCATAGGTTCGAGCCCTATAGGCCCCACTTAAGTACTACCGGATATCAACTGATTATGGCGAGATAGCTCAGCTGGCTAGAGCACACGGTTCATACCCGTGGTGTCGGGGGTTCAAGTCCCTTTCTCGCTACGATGCATGAAGGTTCAACAAGCTTGCTTGTTGGACCTTTTTTTATCGCGTAATGTAAGTTATTTAGCAGGAGTCTGCTAAAAGAAAGAAGGATAACATGAGAATTGGTACGGGTTATGATGTTCATCGCTTAGGCGAGAATCGTGACATGATTATTGGTGGCGTAAAGATTCCTTATGAGAAGGGGCTTGTGGGACATTCCGATGCGGATGTGTTATTACATGCCATTAGTGATGCTTTATTAGGTGCCTTAGCACTGGGAGATATTGGAAAGCATTTTCCGGATACGGATCCTGCCTATAAGAATGCGGATAGTATGGTTTTATTAAAAAAAGTGGGAGAGATGGTGGAAGCAGAGCGGTATGTCATCTCCAATATTGATAGTACCATCATTGCTCAGAAGCCTAAGATGGCCCCATATCTTGACCAAATGCGTGAAAATATCGCTTCCTGTCTGGGAATTGATAAGTCCCAGGTAAGCGTCAAGGCTACGACGGAGGAAAATCTTGGATTTACCGGACAGGGACAGGGAATTGCTTCTCAGGCCAGTGTTTTATTAATGCCAGTGGAAAATTACGTCTATGATGATATTATGGGAAGTCCTTCTGCAAGCCCTGCTTGTGCTGGAAGTTGCGCATGTCCTATGAAGACTCAAGGGTAATCCTGCAGAAGCAAAAAGTAAGATCCCAACTATAACGAAATCGAACATACGAGGAGAAATCTATGAAAATCTATAATACCCTAACGAAAAGTGTGGATGAATTTGTACCAAATGAGCCTGGTAAGGTGAAAATGTATACTTGCGGACCTACCGTATATCATTTTGCTCATATTGGAAATCTGCGTAGTTACATTATGGAAGATGTATTAGAAAAGACCTTTGGTTATCTTGGATATGATGTGAAGCGTGTAATGAATATCACGGATGTAGGACATTTGTCCTCGGACGCAGACACCGGGGAAGACAAGATGGTAAAGGGCGCCAAGCGTGAGCATAAGACTGTGATGCAGATTGCTCAGTTCTACACCGATGCATTCTTTTCCGATTGCAAGAAGTTAAATATTAAGAAGCCGGAAGTGGTGGATCCTGCTACGAACTGTATTGATCGTATTATTGATACCGTACAGGGATTAATGGATAAGGGATTTGCTTATAAGGCCGGAGAAAATGTATATTTTGATACTTCCAAGCTTGCACAGTACTATGTGCTTTCCGATCAGAACGAGGATGCTTTAAAGGTGGGCGTTCGTGAGGATGTGGAAGAAGATACGAATAAGAGAAATAAGACGGACTTCGTGCTTTGGTTTACCAAGAGTAAGTTCGAGAATCAGGCTTTAAA
Organism: Lachnospiraceae bacterium; assembly: GCA_024696615.1. Classification (GTDB taxonomy): domain Bacteria; phylum Bacillota; class Clostridia; order Lachnospirales; family Lachnospiraceae; genus MGBC120314. The sequence continues at coordinate 22,717 of JAILGS010000045.1, read as the reverse complement.
GTGGGACAGCCCATGGGGCGTGGGCTATCCGGGCTGGCATATTGAATGCTCCTGCATCAGTATGAAGCATCTGGGGGATTCCATGGATATTCACTGTGGTGGTGTGGATAATATCTTCCCACATCATACCAATGAGATTGCCCAGAGTGAGGCTTTCCTTGGACATAAGTGGTGTAATTACTGGTTCCATGTGCATCATCTGAATGATAAGTCCGGTAAGATGAGTAAGAGTAAGGGAGATTTCTTAACGGTTTCCTTATTGGAAGAGAAGGGATATTCTCCATTAGCATATCGTCTGTTCTGCTTACAGTCCCATTATCGTAAGCCTTTGGAATTCTCCTATGAAGTATTGGATAGCATGCAGGCTACGTATCAAAAGCTCCTTCGTCGTGTGTCCAATCTTGCGGAGGAGGGAAGTGTGGATCAGGCTACCTTTGATGCCATTAATCAGAAGTTCATGGATGCTATTGGGAATGACTTAAATACTGCGATGGCAGTAACCTGTGTCTATGATGCATTGAGTGCGGACACCAATGATGCTACCAAGCTTGCTTTAATTCAGAGTTTTGATAAGGTTCTGTCCCTGGATTTATGCAGTATGAGAGAGGCGAAGAAGGCTTCGACGGCTGCTGGTGCAAGTAGTGCTACGGTGGGAATCTGTACGGATGGTACGGATGTTTCTGATCCGGATCTTGCTAAGAATGTGGAAGAAAAGATTGTAGAACGAAAGAATGCCAAGAAGGAGAAGAATTTTGCATTAGCGGATCAGATCCGTGCAGAATTATTAGCGGATGGCATTGTGATTGAAGATACCCGTGAAGGCGTAAAGTGGAGAAGAGCATAAATGAGTGATTTCTTAGAAGCAATGCGGGAGCGGATGGAATTAAAGGATGTGGATGTTCTTACCTATTCTCCCCTGGTACTGGCCTATATTGGCGATGCGATTTTTGATGTAATCATTCGCACCAAGGTGGTGAATCAAGGAAATATGCAGGTTCAGAAAATGCATGATGCCACGATCCATTACGTGAAAGCGGACGCCCAGGCTGCCATGGTGGCGGTATTAAAAGATCAACTTACCCCGGAGGAACTGGCGGTGTATAAGCGTGGTCATAATGCCAAATCCCATTCTTCTGCCAAGAATGCTACGATTCAAAATTACCGGAAAGCTACGGGTTTAGAAGCTCTGTTTGGATATCTGTATCTTACGGGGAAGTATGATCGCCTTTTAGATCTTGTACGTGCAGGATTAAAAGGATATGACAATAGTTTATTTAGCAGTGAGGAATAATCATGCGTTACGAAGAATTTACCATTGAAGGACGAAATGCGGTGATTGAAAGCTTTCGCTCTGGAAAGACCATCGACAAGGTGTTTGTATTGGATGGCTGTCAGGACGGACCGGTTCGTACCATTGTAAGGGAAGCGAAGAAGGCTGGAAGTTTAATCCAGTTCGTAAGTAAGGAACGTTTGGACCAAATGTCTGAAACGGGGAAACATCAGGGCGTTATCGCATATGCGGCAGCCTATGAGTATGCAACGGTGGAAGATATTTTAGAGAATGCCAGAAGTAAGGGTGAAGCACCCTTTGTCTTTCTTCTCGATGAAATCGAGGACCCACATAATCTGGGCGCCATTATTCGTACCGCCAATCTTGCCGGAGCCCATGGTGTGATTATTCCCAATCGCCGTGCGGTGGGGCTTACAGCAACCGTATTAAAGACTTCTGCAGGAGCATTAAATTATACTCCTGTGGCCAAGGTAACGAATCTTAATAAGACTATTGAGGAATTAAAGAAGGAAGGAATGTGGTTTGTCTGCGCGGATATGGGCGGAACCACCATGTATGACTTAAATCTTACAGGGGCCATTGGTCTTGTGATTGGGAATGAAGGAAATGGAGTGAGCCGTCTGGTTCGCGAAAATTGCGATATGATTGCTTCCATTCCAATGAAGGGAGATATTGATTCTCTGAATGCTTCCGTAGCTGCCGGTGTGTTGGCTTACGAAATCGTGCGCCAGCGTCTGAATGCGTCGAAATAGGCATAGGTTTTGTTGGGACCACTTGGTCTTGGGGGGATATGAAAGTAGATTATCAGAAATTAACGGATGAACAGTTGGTGGATGCCTATCAACAGGGCAGCAAGGAAGCTGGGGAGCTTCTTTTTGGACGATATAAGGACATGGTTCGGAAAAAGTGCAAGTCCATGTATTTAGTGGGAGGAGATCATGATGATTTAATCCAGGAGGGTATGATCGGACTTCTCGAGGCTGTGCATGATTATGCTCCCGATTATGGGGCTTCTTTTGCTACATTTGCAAGTATGTGCATTAACCGAAATCTGATTACAGCCATTGCTGCGGCAAATCGCCAGAAGAATCAGATTTTAAATGAGGCATATTCCTTCTATGAACCCGGAAATGTGGGGGAAGATGGAGAATGTGGAATTCTTATGGATAATCTGGAAGATGTTACCCATAAGAATCCGGAAACTACAGTATTAGAACAGCAGGAATTAAGGGAATGGTTGGACCTTGTGCCCAAGATTCTTAGTAAATTTGAATATCAGGTATTTGTCCTCTATCTTGGAGGAATGGACTATGTGGAGATTGCCAGGGACTTGGAAAAGTCTCCCAAATCCATTGATAATGCCCTGCATCGTATTAAGAAGAAGTTACAAAATTATCCACAGGAACAATACGATGAAGCCTAGCATTCATCCCGGGAAGGGAATAGAGAAGGAGTCGGGTTTCATTGCCCGCAAGATCCTTTAGTAAGACAAGATAACCAAGCTCTGAATCCACAGGATTCGGAGCTTTTTTGATGTCATAGGAAAGAACATAGGTGGCAGGATCCTCCGGCTGTGGTTTTCCTGTCAAAAGCACAGCAGCAGTGGAGGAAGTGTTGGAGAAAGTTAGAGTAAAACTTGAAACTTCCGATGGAATTACCTGGGGAAGGGTTTCATCGGCGGCGGTAAGTGTTATATTTCCTTCTTTTCCCCAGGCCAGATAGGTATGTTCTCCCAGGTCCTTTACGGCATTTAGCCCGGTATTTTCAAGAAGAAGGGGCGCATGGTAATCCAACCTAGTGATCAATTCCATCCGGCTTTCATTCCCTGTGTCATCCCAAGCTTGAATTTCAAATTCATAAATTCCCTCATAGGCTTTCGTCCCTGGATCCCCAATGGTGAGATTCATATGTATTTCCTCATGGGTGGCGGGTTGATAGAGTTTTTCCGTGAGTACCTCCCCCGTGGTAAGACAAGTGATACGAAGGCCAGAAAGCCCGGAAAATCCCGTATCCTTGCAGGTAATAGAAAGGTTGTGGACGGTGTTTTTCCAGGGAGTTGTATGAACTGTGGATGCGCCCGTTGGGTCACCGGAGGATGGAACCTCGGAGGGATTCCCGGTCGGATCCCCCTCCGGATCCCCGGTCGGATCCCCTTCCGGAATTACCGTAATGATGGGAATTCCCACATCCACCCAGGCGGCATAAAAGGTGCGATCATCCATCCACTGGTAGATGGTATCTTCAAAAACTTGGTCCGCAGGTAGTGTGATCTGTGATTCAGAGTCCTCCCTTGTATGGATGCAGGTATGGGGGCTTTCAAACCATCCAAGAAAGACGGCATCCGCCCTTGTAGGAAGGGGCATGGGACCAATGGGAGCAAGATAGGTGGCAGGAGAGGAACTTATAGGTACACTTCCGCCATTCCCATCCCAGGTGATGGTGCGATTTCTGAGGATGGTTTTGGTAGTTGCACGAAGGCGCACCGCACCCCAGGGCATGGTGAAGGTGAATTCTTCTTCCGGGGAAGAAAAAGTTCCCTCCCATCCAAGAAAATGATGGATTTTTTCTGAATCCATGGGCTTTATGGTGGCATGCACACTCACTTTGGTTCCGGGAGCATAGCGTCCTTCCCCCGACAGGCCAAGAATCCCCTCCGTAGCATCTAAGGACAGGGAAAAGGTAGGAATGGAGCAAGGAGGCGTTACCACCATAAATGGCGTAAGAGAAGAGGTCTGATCCACCTGAAACATCCCATCATAGTAGGAATAGCGCTCCCGTAGGAAGGCGGGATTGGTCCGAGACACCTTCTGACTTACGGAAATTGCCATGGCAATATACCCCGCATGCAGAGGGAATCCCTGGTATTGATAGATACTTCCCTCCCCTGCAAATGTTTGATAAACCTTCACCGCTTCGGCAATTTCCATATGACTTGGCTCGCGGTCTAGGAGGAATTGATACATTTGCTTCGTAAAGACTTGGGGCGTGAGATGATTCTCATAGGATTTTTTTGCAAATTCCGCAGAGGTGACCACTAAAAAGGTGGGGTAGACCAGTTCGCAAGGGTCTTCTTCATAAAGAGCAATGAGCGCGTCCACAATCTGCGGGTCATAGCGGTCGTATCGGAGAATCTTTCGAATGATATCCACGCTTTGGTGGGAGGGAATATACTGGTCCCAGTAGATAAAACCCTCTAATTCCGCGTTCCGCTGAAAATACGTAAGATAGGCATCGTGAATGACATTATGCACGGTGTAGGAACTATGGACGATACAACGGTAGGCATGGGACATGGTTTTATCGGCTAGTGGGATGGTGAGAGTATTCTCAGTTGTGGTGCGCAGCGTGTGAAAACTTGCGCCACCATCCGTGGTTTCCTGCCATTCATAGAGGCAGGGGCCGTAGTAGTCCGTGTCATGGAAATTCGTAATTACCTGAAAGGTCCTGGTATGGGCGGCATAATTGTCCTCATAGGTAAGATGTGCTTCTTCCTTGAGCCTTGCGGCCTGAACCTGGCTTGTGGAAACAGTGGGAAAAAAGAAGGGCAGCCAGACAAAAGCCCCTAAAAACAGTAGGAGCCAAGGCGCCTTGCCAAAGGGACGCAAGGACAAACCCCCTTTTAGAGTATCATATAATAATTGATGATTCATGGAAACCTCCCCAGAATTGGGGAAAACTCGAAAAAACAAAGCCATTGATGGGACTCGAACCCACGACCTACTGATTACGAATCAGTTGCGCTACCAACTACGCCACAATGGCATGAGTGCATGAATGCCTCACGAAAAAATATTATATGAAATCCGAAGAAAAAAGTCAATCGTTATTCTACATTTGCATGGGGAAAAAGTTTCACTCAGTCGGAGAAATCCCGTAAAATGGGGATTCTTTCAGGGGGGGCGAAAAAAATTCGAAAAAAATTAAAAAAATCTGTTGACAAAGTATGGGGTTCTTGGTATATTAATCAAGGTTTTGCTGCTATAGCTCAGTTGGTAGAGCGTCGCATTGGTAATGCGGAGGTCACGGGTCCGACTCCCGTTAGTAGCTCTTCTAGGTCATCCTTGTGGGTGACCTTTTTTTGTGCCACCGGTGACTTTTCCAAGGGTTTTGCTTTTTATTTTAGGCTGGGTGTGGTACAATATTGGGAAATGTCAGAAGAACGCGGGGCGTTTTTTAGTAAATTCTGGAGGCATGTATGGAAAACGATATTAAGACAATGGCTCAGGGGGCAGATGGCGAGAATGCGACGGCGGAGGCCGTATCCAAGAACTTTATTGAGCAGATTATTGAGAAGGATCTTGCTGAGGGAAAGGTAAAGAAGATTGTTACTCGTTTCCCACCAGAACCCAATGGATACCTTCATATTGGTCATGCGAAATCGATTCTTTTAAATTATGGTCTGACCACCAAGTATGATGGCCAGTTTAATTTTCGATTTGATGATACCAATCCTGGAAAGGAAGATATCGAATTCGTAGAATCCATTAAGGCGGATGTACAGTGGCTGGGGGCTGATTATAAGGACCATCTGTATTTTGCATCCTCTTATTTTGATAAGATGTATGAATGCGCTGTGGGACTTATTAAGAAGGGTAAGGCCTATGTGGATGATTTGTCCGCAGAGCAGATCCGTGAATATCGTGGAACCTTAACGGAACCGGGAAAGAACAGCCCATACAGAGATCGTACGGTGGAAGAGAACTTAGAACTGTTCACCGCTATGAAGGATGGTAAGTTCGAGGATGGTAGTCATGTGCTTCGTGCCAAGATTGATATGGCTTCTCCGAATATTAATATGAGAGATCCAATCATCTATCGTGTGGCTCATATGCATCATCATAGCGCTGGGGACAAGTGGTGCATTTACCCAATGTATGATTTTGCTCATCCAATTGAGGATGCCATTGAGGGAATTACTCATTCCATCTGTACCTTGGAGTTCGAGGATCACAGACCTCTATATGATTGGGTAGTGATTGAGTGTGGCTTTAAGAATGCGCCGGATGAATGTCCTAAGCAGATTGAATTTGCAAAGTTATATCTTACCAATGTAGTGACTGGTAAGCGTTATATTAAGAAGTTAGTGCAGGAAGGAACCGTGGATGGATGGGATGATCCAAGACTGGTTTCCATTGCAGCCCTTCGTCGTCGTGGTTTCACACCGGAGTCCATTCGTATGTTCGTGGATTTGGTGGGTGTTACTAAGGCCAATAGTTCCGTGGAATACTCCATGTTAGAGTATTGTATCCGTGAGGACTTAAAGATGAAGGCCCATCGTATGATGGCTGTGCTTGATCCGATTAAGCTGATTATTGATAATTATCCGGAAGGACAGGTGGAATATCTGGATGTTCCTAATAATCAGGAGAATGAAGCACTGGGTACGAGAAAAGTACCATTTAGCAGGGAGCTTTATATTGAGCGGGAAGATTTCATGGAGGAGCCTCCAAAGAAGTATTATCGACTCTTCCCTGGCAATGAGGTTCGTCTGATGAGTGCTTATTTCGTAAAGTGCGAAAGCTTTGTGAAGGACGAGCAGGGAAATATTACGGAGATTCATTGTACCTATGATCCGGAAACCAAGAGTGGAAGCGGATTTACCGGTCGTAAGGTGAAGGGTACCATTCATTGGGTGGATGCCAAGAACGCCCTGGATGTGGAAGCACGTCTCTATGAGAACTTAATCGATGAGGAGAAGGGTGTATATAATGAAGATGGTTCCATGAACATTAATCCGAACTCCTTAACCGTTGTGGAGCATGCTTATGTGGAACCAAGCTTTGCAGATGCCAAGGCGGGGGACAAGTTCCAGTTTGTCCGCAATGGTTTCTTCTGTATCGATTCCAAGGACTCTACACCGGAGCATTTGGTATTTAACCGAATTGTTTCCTTAAAGAGCTCCTTCAAGCTTCCAACACAGGCCTAAAATAGAGAATGTATGATAAAAAAAAGGGTATCGGTAGATTGTACCGGTACCCTTTTTGGTTTTATAGATTTTCATGAATGGAGGAAATTCCCTGCATGGGTTATGGCTCCTCCACAAGAATGCTTGCGATCTTGGTCATGCCCCGTGGAATCGCATCCTTGGAATTCTTCCATGGCGCATCCTGGTTTCGGTAGTCAAATTTATCCGTAAACCATTCCACATCATCCCGCATCCGTTTCATATTTTCAATAAATAAATTCTTAACCAAGGTGACCCATGCTTCATATTCCGCACCATGCAGGTGCTTTGGCGCCTCGGTAAGAAGGAGTTGGGTGTGTTTTAGGCAAAATCCCCTGCATTCCTGGAACTTCTTAGCAAATGTGGTATCTTTGGTATACAGATAGAAGATCGTATCTATATAACGTTCAAAGAAGTGATGAATCCGATCGCAGACGAAGCAGGAGTGGTTGAATTCCTCTAATTTCTTCACCAAATCGGAAGCATCCTCGGGATTTGGCTTGGAAAACAGGCCCTTCTTAGTAGCTCCCAGCTCGCTTAACCCTTCCGTGGAGGCAATGATTTTATCCAGATGGGTCTTCATTATGAGTCCAATGCCCAATTTATTGCCATTGGCATAAATCATCTCCATATGTCTTGTGCAAAATCCCTTGGCATCGGTCTGCGCCCGGGTGTCATCCTCCATGTAGCTTGGCCCCATGGTATAGGCGATGGCATCGTCCTCCAAAGTCTTATACATGCGACAGATCGGACATTCGCATACTGCATCAAAAGCGTCATTCACGGGAATTGCATATAATTTCTCGTTCATAGGCTCTCCCTTCTGGTTCTGGTCGTGTGAACATGGGTAATTAAGCTTCCTCGTCCTCGGTGCTTTCTTTTAATTCCTTCTCTAACTCGTCCACTGCCTCACTAACGCTATGCTTCATCTTCTGATAAGCTTCGTCCGTGGCCTCCGTAAGAACATCAGAGGCTTTCACTGCGCTATCTGTAACATCCGGCATCTTTTCAGCTAACTTTCTGGCACATTCTGCAGCTTCCGCAGCCTTCTTCGCAGCAAGTTCCGCAGCCTTGGATGCCTTCTTAGCTACTACGCTTGCCATCTCGGCAGCTTTAATAGCGGCCTTATTGGTCATCTGTGCAAATGTGTCGTCATCGAATTCTTCTTCCTTTGTTGCATCTTCTTCATATAATGCGTCTTCAAATTCATCGAAGGCCTCTTCTTGTTCTAGTTCACGACGTACTTCGTCGAATTTGTTAAATACTGCAAGACCAAGTGCAGTGCCTGCAGCCACTATAAATAATGCGGATAATCCCTTGGAAAATGTATTTTTAGCCATGGTCAAACCTCCCTTGTTGTTTTCTTCTTATTTTACATTAGAATGCTTTCTTTTTGAAGAAAAAAGTGAGAAAAAAATGTGAACTGAGAAAAAAATACTTGCATTCTTTCCTTAAAGTGTTAATATATGTTTTAGCGATTAGCACTCAACCAAGATAAGTGCTAACAAGATTATTCCAAATGTAACATAGGAGGTTATGATCATGAAATTAGTTCCATTAGGTGACAGAGTTGTATTAAAGCAGGTGGAAGTGGAAGAAACCACGAAGTCCGGAATTGTATTACCTGGTACTACCAAGGAGAAGCCACAGCAGGCTACTGTTCTTGCCGTAGGACCTGGCGGAAATATTGATGGCAAAGAAGTAACCATGCATGTAAAGCCTGGTGATGAAGTAATTTACCAGAAGTATGCTGGTACGGAAGTTAAGTTAGATGGCGAAGAGTTAGTAGTTGTACGTCAGAGCGATATTGTTGCAATCGTAGAAAAGTAATCGATTAGGAGGAAAAAAGAAATGGCTAAGGAAATTAAATATGGTGCAGAAGCTAGACAGGCTCTTGAGGCTGGTGTGGATAAGCTTGCAGATACAGTTCGTGTAACACTTGGACCTAAGGGACGTAATGTTGTTTTGGATAAGTCCTATGGTGCTCCACTGATTACCAATGATGGTGTTACTATTGCCAAGGATATTGAGTTAGAGGATGCCTTCGAGAACATGGGTGCTCAGTTAGTGAAGGAAGTTGCTACCAAGACCAATGATGTTGCCGGTGATGGTACCACAACAGCTACCGTTCTTGCTCAGGCAATGATTAACGAAGGTATGAAGAATTTAGCAGCAGGTGCGAATCCAATCGTTCTTCGTAAGGGTATGAAGAAGGCTTGTGAGGCAGCAGTTGAGGCTATTAAGGAAATGAGCTCTCCAATTAAGGGTAAGGAGCATATCGCAAGAGTTGCTTCCATCTCTGCCGGAGATGATACCGTTGGCCAGTTAGTTGCAGATGCTATGGAGAAGGTTTCCAACGATGGTGTTATTACCATTGAAGAGTCCAAGACCATGCAGACTGAGTTGGATTTAGTAGAAGGTATGCAGTTTGATCGTGGTTATGTTTCCGCTTATATGGTAACGGATACCGATAAGATGGAAGCTGTACTGGATAACCCATATATCTTAATTACCGATAAGAAGATTTCTAATATTCAGGATATTCTTCCAATTCTTGAGCAGATTGTTCAGGCTGGACAGAAGTTATTGATTATTGCTGAGGATGTAGAAGGTGAGGCACTTACCACATTAATCGTGAACTCCCTTCGTGGTACCTTCAAGGTTGTTGCTGTGAAGGCTCCAGGTTACGGCGATCGTCGTAAGGAAATGCTTCAGGATATCGCCATCCTTACCGGTGGTCAGGTAATTTCTTCCGATCTTGGTCTTGAATTAAAGGAGACCGGTCTTGAGCAGCTTGGTCGTGCTAAGAGTGTAAAGGTTCAGAAGGAGAATACCGTAATCGTTGATGGCGAGGGCAGCTCCGAAGATATTCAGGCTAGAATCGCTCAGATTAAGGCTCAGTTAGAAACTACAACTTCTAGCTTTGATAAGGAAAAGCTTCAGGAAAGACTTGCAAAGCTTGCAGGTGGTGTTGCAGTAATTCGTGTTGGTGCAGCTACCGAGCCAGAAATGAAGGAAGCAAAGCTTCGTTTAGAGGATGCTCTTGCAGCTACGAAGGCAGCAGTGGAAGAGGGTATCATCGCAGGTGGTGGATCCGCTTATATCCACGCATCTAAGAAGGTTGCTGCTATGGCAGAGAACTTAGAGGGTGATGAGAAGACCGGTGCTAAGATCATCTTAAAGGCTCTTGAAGCACCATTATTCCACATCGTATCCAACGCAGGCTTAGAAGGAAGCGTTGTTGTTAATAAGGTTCGTGAGTCCGAAGTAGGTTGCGGATTTGATGCATACAATGAGACCTATGTGAATATGGTTGATGCAGGTATCCTTGATCCTGCGAAGGTTACAAGAAGTGCACTTCAGAATGCAACTTCCGTTGCAAGTACCTTCCTTACCACCGAGTCCGTTGTGGCAACCATTAAGGAACCGGTACCACCAATGCCAGCTGGCAACCCAGGCATGGGAATGATGTAAGCGTTACAACGAGGTACAACGAAATAAGAAGGACCGCAGGTCAGTTTACTGACCCAGCGGTCCTTTTTTCGTTGGACCGACTGTCGGTTATGAGCATGAAGCGGAGCGGAATGCGAATAAGCGCGTTGTAACGCGTGGGGGGCGCCCCTCCCAGTCCTATCCCCGCATGACCGCCCACATGGGACTCGGCACGCTCTCGCTAAATTGTGCCTCGTAGCGGTACTAAGCTCGTAGCTACGCTACTTGCTAAGTACCGACGGGCACAAATTACCTCGTCCCCATGGGACGGTTCATGCTCCCTGCCTGGGAGGGACATGTTACATAGCAAGAGTGCGAGTCACACGCGTGGACGCAAAATTACAAAAAAATTATATTTTCATTCTCACTTGTACCAATTTTTTTAAAATTTATCCCAATCTGTCATTCTTTCTTACAATTGCTGGAGTTAATTGCAATCCACTCTATTTTTCGATATAATAAAGGAACGGTGTCCTTCTTGAAATGGTTGAGGCAGGCATGGGCACTGTGGAATGAAGAGAAAATATTTAGTGGAAGTTATTATAAAGGTACGAACGAAGTGATTAAACGAACGAATGTTAAGGTTCATGATCTGGTTCCTGGTATGATCATCGATCAGTCCATCGTTAATGAAAGCGGGCGCGAGCTGATTGCTCGTGGACATACCTTGGAACGGGGTCAGATAGAAGCCCTAAAAAAATTAGGAATACAGCAAGTCTATATCTCCGGTGGTGTTGCGGAAACCCATGAGGAAGGTGTGCTACGGTCGGAAGAGCCAAGAGTGTCAGCGCAGGCAGAGCTCGTTATTGAAGAGATAACCAAGGAAGATCGCGCCTCCGTAGAACTATCCGATAGTGTCAAAGCACGAGTAGCCGAAGGTGTTAGATACATGTTTGATAATCCGGCATCGGATGAGACAATTAATATGACTTCGAATATCATTAGTGATATTATGGGTAATATTATGTCCAATGATGCTATTGCAGTGGATGTGGATGCGCTAAAAGTCTGCGATGAGTATACATTTAAGCATAGCGTAGACGTAGCAACCATGGCCATGATTGTAGCAAAGAAAGCAGGATTACCACAGAGTGATATCCATGATATAGGTGTGGCTGGATTATTACATGATATTGGAAAGGCACAGATTCCTTTAGAAGTATTAAATAAACCGGGAAAGCTTACGGATGCAGAATTTGATCTCATGAAGAAGCATTCCTTATTTGGTTATGAAATCATCAAGGATAAGCCGGATCTTACTCCGTTAATTAAGTTGGGTGTGCTACAGCACCACGAAAAGATTAATGGAAAAGGATATCCGAATGGCATTGTGCAGCATCAGATCAGTCCCTATGCAAGAATCCTTACCGTAGTGGATATTTATGATGCTTTGGTAACTGCAAGACCATATAAGAAAGCATTCTCCAAGCGTGATGCAGTGGAGATGATCATGACCATGACGGATGGCTTGGATGTGAATGCCATGAAGAATTTCATGCATAGTGTGATCCTCTATCCTGTGGGAAGTTTGGTAACCTTAAGCAATGGCGAAGTATGTAAAGTGGTTGAGAACTTTACCACATCCATTCTTCGTCCGAAGGTGGTTAACATTCAGACAGGTCAGGTTCATGATCTGTCCAATGATTTACATTGTGCGAATTTAATTATTTTATAGGAAGTTAAAGAATGGATCAGAAGAAAAAGAAGCAGGAGATGGCTACCAGTTGTGATATGTGTGGACATTATGCATATGATGAAGAGGACGAATGCTATTACTGCGATATGAATTTGGACGAAGATGATATGATGAAATTTTTAACCGGCGATACCAATCATTGTCATTACTTTTCCCTATATGATGAATATGCGATTGTGCGTCATCAGATGTAAGGGGATTAGTTGTAGATTCCATAAAACTTTGATATAATACTAATGTTTCCTAAGGTGGAAGTCCACCAATACTATAATATGATTATATGGGAGGGTTTAAAGACAATGGGTTTTTTAGATCAGTTAAAGGACACAATTACGGATGCTGGAGCGAAGGCACAGACTAAGGCGAAGGAAGTTGCTGATACCGTATCATTAAAGAATCAGATTCATACGGAAGAGAAGAAGCAGATGGAATTATTCGTTCGTCTGGGTAAGGCATATTTCGAAGCACATAAGGATGATGAGAATGATGCCATGGTTGCTGATATAACCACTATTAAGGCTTCCATTGAAGCAATTAAGAATCTCAACGATCAGTTATCTGCGTTAAAGGGAACCAGAGTATGTGCTAATTGTGGAGAAGAAGTAGATAAGGATGCAGTGTTCTGCCCTAAGTGTGGAGCTAAGTCTGAGGGAAGTTCTACGGAAAACTAAGGGTTTGCTGAAGAAATGTTGAAGTCCACAGGACCATTCGTCCTGTGGATTTTTTTTGAAAGGAATGTCATGAAAAAGCAGTGGATGGTATATACTAAGAAGGCCTGGGCGGATTATACGACCATCGGAAAAGAGTTTCAGATTTCTCCTGTGTTAGCCAGGGTGATTCGTAATCGTGGTGTGGATGAGAAATCTTTGTTAGAAGAGTATCTTCATGGCAATCGGGAGAACTTTCATGATGGGCGACAGATGAAGGACCTAACGAAAGCCGGAGATCTTCTTTTAGAAAAAATCCAACAACAGAAAAAGATTCGAATTGTGGGGGATTATGACTGTGATGGAGTCTCCTCCATCTATATTTTGTATCGTGGAATAACGGAACTTGGTGGTAATGTGGACTATGCCATTCCTCATCGCGTACATGATGGTTATGGAATCAATGAGAATATGGTGGAAAAAGCAGTGGAAGAAGGGGTTGATACCCTATTGACCTGTGATAATGGAATTGCTGCCAGAAGTGCCTTAAGCCTTGCTAAAAATAAGGGACTGACCGTGATCGTAACGGATCATCATGATATTCCTTATGAAGAACAGGATGGGAAGAAAGTCTATATCCTTCCCGAGGCGGATGCCGTGGTGGATCCGATTCAGGAGGATTGTACCTATCCCTTTAAAGAATTATGTGGTGCCATGGTGGCCTACAAATTAATTGAGTATCTCTATCAGGTACGGGGGCTTCGCAAAGAACGGGCGGAGTTTTTTGACAGTTTGCTGGAAATTGGCGGGTTAGCCACGGTGGTGGATGTGATGCCGCTGTTGGGAGAAAATCGAATTATTGTGAAGGAAGCCCTAAAACTAATGCGTCGAACCAGGAATCTTGGATTAAAGGCTTTGATGGAGGTGCAGCAGGTGGAGCCAGAACAGCTTCGCTGTTATCATCTGGGATTTACCATCGGTCCCTGCGTGAATGCCAGTGGACGATTGGATACGGCGGAACGTGCCTTAAAGCTCTTTCTTTCGAAAAATCCCAAGGAAGCTCTTGCACTTGCCATGGAATTAAAACTCTTAAATGATGAGCGTAAGCAAATGCAGGAAGATCAGGTGGAAGAAGCAATTCGCATGGTGGAGCAGATGGGGGAAGAAAAAGATTCGGTCCTTGTATTATATTTGCCAGAGTGCCATGAAAGTATTGCGGGGATTGTAGCGGGAAAAATCCGGGAAAAATTCTATCGCCCAACCTTTGTCATTACGAAGACGGAGGATGGATTAAAGGGTTCTGGACGCTCCACGGAGGAATATTCCATGTCCGATAAGCTTTCGGAGTGCAAGGATTTATTGACCAAATTTGGTGGACATCCCATGGCTGCCGGACTTTCCTTGGAGGAAAAGAATTTGGAAGCTCTGCGGCTTCGATTAAATGCCAATGCCAATCTTTCTAAAGAGGATTTAATTCCCAAGGTATGGATTGACTGTGAATTGCCCATCGGTTATGTCAATTCCCATCTGATTCAGGAATTGGACCTGTTAGAACCATCGGGCAACGGGAATGAAAAGCCCCTTTTTGGAGCGTTGAAACTACGTGTGGAAGAGCCACGACTCCGTGGAAAAAATCAGGATACATTCATCTTCCGAGCGGTGGATGAACGTGGTGAGGGAAGGGATTGTATTCTCTTTCATTGCAGGGAGGAAGAAGCGGCATCCTACCGGGCGGGGGATATGGTGAACATCCTTTATTCCCCACGATTAAATACCTATATGGGGGAAGAAAAGGTACAATTACAAATCAAAGAAATCAGACATTGTGGGAGAGGATAAAAGATGACCAAATTGATATCATGGAATGTGAATGGCCTTCGTGCATGCATGCAGAAGGGGTTTGAAGAATTTTTTCAGGCGGAGGATGCGGATGTATTCTGTCTCCAGGAAACCAAATTATCCGAGGGACAGCTGGAATTTGCTCCGGAGGGATATCATTGTTATTGGAATTATGCCAAGAAGAAGGGGTATTCCGGCACCGCAGTATTTTGTAAGGAAGAGCCTTTGCAGGTAAGTTATGGAATTGGGATGGAAGAGCATGACCAGGAAGGCCGTGTGATTACGGTGGAGTTTTTGGATTATTATTTTGTCTGTGTCTATGTGCCGAATTCCAAGCGGGAGCTGGAGCGCCTGGACTATCGGATGCAGTGGGAGGACGATTTCCGTGCCTATTTATTGGCATTGAATGAGAAGAAACCTGTGATTGTTACGGGGGATATGAATGTTGCCCACGAGGAAATTGATTTAAAGAATCCGAAGACCAATCATCATAATGCTGGATTTACGGACGAAGAACGTCAGAAGATGAGTGAACTTCTGGCCTCTGGCTTTGTGGATACCTGGCGACATTTTTATCCAACCACGGAGGGCGTATATTCCTGGTGGTCCTATATGTTTAAGTCCAGAGAAAAGAATGCGGGATGGAGAATCGATTATTTCCTTACCTCCAAGTCATTAACTCCTCGCTTGCAAGATGCGAAAATCTATACGGAAGTTCTTGGTTCCGATCATTGTCCTGTGGGATTACTCCTGCAGTAAGAAAAGGATGGCGGCGTAGGAAAACCAGGGGGAATGAGATATTTAAAAACCCCGGAAGATATGATATACTAAAAGCCATCTGTTTCATACAGATGCCTTTATTATGCAAATGGATGGAAAGGGAGAGCAAAATCGTATGAACGCATATCTTGCAATTGCATTATTTCTTTTCGGAATGTTGATCTTTGGGCTGGCCAATATCGTGATTGCCCATTTACCCAAGACCTATGAAGTGAAGAAGTGGAAGGTTCGTTGTGATGAATGTGGACACAAGTTAAGCTGGAGGGATCAGATCCCAGTTGTTAGTAGTCTGTTATACTGGTTTCATTGTCCATATTGTAAGAAATCCTTTTCTTTACGATATGCTTTGATTGAACTTCTTGGTGGCGTAGTAGCAGTTTTATTATATGCTTATTATGGCTGCAATCTAGCGTGGCTTACGGTCTTTTTGTTATTTGCTGATTTGACCATCATCTTTATGATTGATCATGATACCATGATTATTCCGGTGGGATTAAATATAGCACTTTTTGTATATGGGGTGATTTCCCTCTTTACCATGGGGGATTTTGTACAACTATCCCTTACCAGTCGGATTATTGGAATGTTTTCCATTGCTCTTCCCATGTATCTGATTATTCTTCTTGTTCCAGGAGGATTTGGCGGTGGAGATGTGAAGATGATGTTTGCCATCGGATTCTTTCTTGGATGGAAGGCCACGGTGGTAGCATTCTTTATCGGGCTGTTCATCGGTGCAATTTATGGAATCTATGGATTGATCCGAAGAAAGATGGGAAAAAAGGACCATTTTGCATTTGGACCAAGTCTGTGTATTGGGGTAGTGGTTGCAACCTTTTATGGAAATCAATTAATGGATCTTTATTTACATAGTTTTTAACTCTAATCAATAAAAAAAGCGATGAATTAATTTGGTGGATAACTTTTCTGAATTAATTTTTCGCTTTTTTTAATCCTCAAATTTATCAAATTATCATCAATAACTTATATCCATATTTAATTCTATACAAATATTCCTCTTAATTCTCTTTAAAATACAACAAAGTGCAGAAAATGTGGGATTTGTTGAAATATCCTCTTTTCAATTTACTAGAAGCAAGGTATAATACTATAGACTAGGTTTATATGGTTGAAATCTTTTGGATACTAAATATAGTGCGAGGTTCTGATAGAATGATTCAAGAGGATGAATTAAATCTAGTTACATTTTTAAATAAAACTCAATAGTAGGGTTGAGTGTGTTCAAAGGGAGAACGGAAATGAAGAATGTTAGTTGTAGTAGTAGAAGAGCAGTAGCTTTTCTCATGGCGTTAGTAATGGTGATTTCGATTCTGACACCATTCCATTTTACTAAGGAGGTCCTTGCTTATACGGTTTTATCCGAGAATGATGTGGATATTTCCAATTTAGTACTCACCATTGGTGGAACTGATTATTCCGCCGGGGGGAATAATGACTCCATTCAGGTGAATAATGGAGATGCTGTAAAATTAAGTTTTAATTGGAATGTAAATAACTCCAATGTAACTAATGTTACAGAGGATATTCAGATTGCCATTGACTTGGACCTTCAGGGATTAACTCTGGATCAGACCGTGAATTCGGATGATAATTCCAGTATTATTCCATACACCGATGAGAAGGGTGTGAACATGGGATATTATTCCATCGTGGATAATATTATGAGCCTGTATATTTATGCGGATTATTGGAATACCTATTCCAATCGTTCCGGTAAGGCTTCCTTAGATGGCAAAGTGGTTGTTACCTCCGATGGAAAGACCAGTCAGGTGAATCAGACGGTTAGTGTGGATGGTAGCGAGATTATCGACTTAATCGTGAATGTGGATGTGGTAGCTTCTACCTTAAGTGGAAATAAGGAAAAGACTGCCATCACTGCCAATGCGGATGGTTCTGCTATTGCAAGCTTTAAATATACCATGACTGCCAACAATGGTACAGTTAGAAATATTTCTTTAACGGATACCCCATCAGGATTAAATGATACGAGTTCCATTACCTTAAATTACAATGGTTCGTCTACTACGTATACCAGTTGGAGTGCATTAAATTCAGCTCTTGCTTCTATGCAGCTTTCTACTACGGATTCTAACTATCCAGCAAGTGCTTATATTACCTATGATATGTTGATTCCAGCTACGTCCTATGATCCCTCTGCGTCTACTTCTGTAACCAATCAGATGAAAGCGTCTTACAACGATGATGTGAATACGGATCCTCAGACTACCTCTACGACTCTTTATAACATTATTACCAAGCCAAGTGTAAATAAGTCCGGTTCCCTTTCCGGAGAACTTGTTACTTGGAATATTACCATTAATCCGGGGGATTTGGGAGAAGATTCCATTGATTGGTCATCTCTTACGGATACGTACTCCGAGGCAATCAGTTCTTCCTATGATCAGAATATTACCCTGACCAAGGATATGTTTACGAAGAATTCCGATGGTACTTATACCTATACTTATGTAACTACGGTATCGGAGGAGAGTCTTTCTTCCACCACGGCGGAGGCAATTAATAATACCACCTCCATTGATATTGGACATTATACCTACAGTAAATCTACCTCAGTGAATACCAATCCTGGTAGTGTGACCAAAACCTTAACCTCCACGGATGGACCGGATGCTTCCGGATATTTAACCTGGACCGTATCCATTCCGATTCCGGATACTACGGAGACGATTAAGAATTTTAATGTGATGGATGTAACCTATGCAGAAAATGGTGGTACACATTTGCTCTACGATTCGGACCATCCACTCTATGTATATATTGGAAGTAACAGTCCAACCTATTCCGTAGCTACTACGGGACAGTATGCGAACTACACCAATTACACCACCAATAGTAATGGAACCATTATCTATACGGAGGGAATCATTAGTGATAATTCCAGTTATGGTCAGAATACCGAAACCTTTACCTTAACAGAGAGCTATGTGAATGCTCATAAGGGAGAGACCCTGACCATTACCTATAAGTCCTTTAGTAATGATACCACTACTGCAGGTAAAACTTATGTGAATATGGTAACCAGTAGCTATAAGATTGGGGATAATACTGTGACTCACAGTTCCCAGGCTTCCTGGACGGATGAGACCGTGGCCCTTACTTATAAGAAGGGTACTCCAGGTTCCAATGAAACCATTACCTACAGTCTTGGTACCGCTCTGTCTTATTTTGGGGATGAACTTACTGCCGGGGGAACAGTGACCATTGTGGACACTCTTCCAGAGGGACTTACTTATCAGTCCTTAGTGGGTGGTTGGATCTGTTCCTATAATCAATACTATCAGGCGAAGGCTAATGATATGACCTTGACGGAAGGTACGGATTATACCGTGAATGTAGCAGGTCAGGTGGTTACCTTTACCCTGACTTTAACGGACGAAATGATCGCAGAGATTCAGGAATATACTGGAACCTCGGATAATACGCAGGGTAAGGGATTCTATGTGGAATTTATTGCTGAGATTTCTGACCATGTGGCTTATACGACAGCTCAGTCCTTTACCAATAGTGCCAAGGGTACCTATGGTTCCACCAACTTAGATACGGCCAAGGTTATTAATACCATTGAGCCGGTGGATATCTTGGAAAAGACACACAAATTCTCTTCTTATAAGAAGGGTATTTTATCCTTTACTGTGGATATTAATCCATTGGAATTAAATTTAGATAATAAGGATAATGTGATTGAGGCAGTGGATCAGTTAGGATCCAAGTTAATTCTCTTAGAGAATACCCTTCGGGTGTATACCGTGGATGATTCTGGTAATAAGACCCAGATTACCTCTGGTTGGTCCTATACCTATAATTATGATACGGGAACGATTACCTTCTCCCTGCCGGATGAAACCCATCTCTATATTACTTATGATACTCAGATGGATATTCCAGAAGGTGCCGAAGTAACTTTTGATACCGGTGGTAATACCTTCACCATCGATGGTGTGGCTTCTACGGATACCAGTGATCAGTTCAGTGGCGAAGCATTTATTGTTACCTATGATAGTAGTGTGGTTGGTTATGGTGAAACAGGCTCCTTAACCATCTATAAATATTGGATTAATGTTGCAGGTACGGAAATTCCATTGTCCGGTTCATCCTTCTCTATTTATTATGCAAGTGTGGATAAAACGGATTCTAATGATCCAAAACTTACCTATGATCCGAATAGTACACCAATCTATACCTCTACTGCGGAGAGTAGTTCGGCGGATTCCAATGGAATCTCCACTACCGTGGATGGTAATACGATTATTATCAATGGATTAAGATTGGATAATGCATTTGCTTTAGTGGAAGCAGATGCTCCAGAAGGCTTTGAAGTGAGTGATACCGTAAGATATTTCTTACTTCGTGGTAATGATTATGGTTCCTTGGATGCGGATCTGATTACGGCATTAAAGAACTACGGTAATATTTATTTTGGTGAGCAGTCCTTATTGTTATTTGAGAATGAACCATCCGCTTCTGCTACCTTACCACTTTATGCATCCAAGAAATTGGATGATTTACTTAGCATTCCAAGTACCTATGTATCCCGGTTTGGATTTACCGTGGAGCAGTATGACTCTTTAAGTAATGCAATGAGTGGTACTTCCGGAAGTGAAGTGGCAACCGGTACGGTGGATACGAAGGGGGATATTACCTTTAGTCCGACGGAATTAACCTTTGATGAGACGGGTACCTATTACTTAAAAATAACAGAAGATGATATCACTCATGCGAAAACAGCCAGTGAAGTAAAAAAAGATTCTACTTATTATATTGTGGAAGTGTTAGTAAGTGAGTCCACCACGAATGGGGTTACCACGAAGAAGGCAACGATTCAGAAGGTATCCCATTATGATGAGGATGATAACTTACTTAGTGATAGTTTATCCAAGGCCTTTACCAGCGTGGTATTTACCAATGAGAGAAACTTTACCACAACTCTTTCGGTGGAAGCGGAAAAGTTCTTTAATTATACTTCCGTTGTTCCATCGGGAGCATTTAATTTTACCATTGCTCCATTAAGTTATACGGGAAATCCATCGGAGGATGGATATTGGGCAGTGGATTCCTATACGGAAGGCTCCAGTCTAACATTATTAGAAGGAACATTTTCCGATTCAGGAACGTTGACTCTGTCCGGTAATAGCGTGAATGCAACGGTGGATTCTACCAATGCTACGACTGCCACGGCATCGGATACCGGTGCGATTGTATGGGAGGATGTATTCTCTTATAATTCCTTAACCATCGGAGATGAGGGTTCATTTAATTATATTATCTACGAAACGGATCCTGCGAGCGCCTATGCAAGCAGTGTTACGGTGGATTCTTCCTTCTATATTTTACATGTGGATGTTGCGAGAAATGCAGCGGATAATAATTATGATGTAACCTATTCCTTATATTATTATCAAAGCGCCACGAATAATGCTCAGACTTTAACCTATCTTGGTACGACCAGGGCCTCCTCGGTAACCTTAACTGCGGATGATAATAACCGGGTGAGTCTGGGTGGATCCAGCATTGATTTTTATAATACTTCCAAGGAAGCAACGCTGGACTTCTATGTACAGAAGGATTTGGATGGTAATTCTAGTTGGACTTCTGGCAAGACCTTTACTGCGAAGGTAACCCAGGTGTCCGGTATGGGAAGTGTTACGAACGGGGTATTAAAGGAAGCTGCTACCATTACGGATAATGCCATTAGCTTTGATGATCTATCCTTTGATGGAACGAGTGGCACGCAGACTGCTACGGCAACTTTTACCTCTGCAGGAACCTATTATTTTAGAATTGCAGAAACCATCGGTTCGGATGAGGATATTGTATATGATGATACCATCTATTATGCAACGGTGGAAGTAAGCCTGGATTCTTCCACAGGAGCCTTAACTCCAGAAATTACTGCCATGACCCAGTATGTTACCACCAATGGTAAAACCATGGCGGTGGATTATCTTTCCACCTATCAGGGAAATGCTACGGATGGTGCCGTAATTCTCTATAATAAGACGGCTTATAAGACCGGAGTATTCTTTGAGGCAAAAAAGACTCTCAATAGTGACATTCCAGGTGATTTTACCTTTAATTTTGGCTTGACCAATCTTGGTAATAATAACTGGTCGGATGCAAATGCTGTAGTAGATGCTTTCAATACGGCTCTTGCATCTTCTGGTGATGTGGCAAGTGCTATTACAAGCCTTGCTTCCTATGAAAGTAATATTAGTACTAATTCGACTACGTATAAATTTGGTACCTTGCGTACGAATGCTGCAACGAATGATTCTAACGGTAATATTACTTTCGGAAGTAGTACTTCCCCTGCAATTACCTATACTTCTACGGAAGTGGATGGTATTGGAGCAACGACTGCGACACAGTATCTGGTAATGCGAGAAAGTGATCTTCCTTCCGCCCTTGCCTCCAATGTGACAAAGGATGAGAACTTAATCCTGGTAGAGGTGGATTTATCAAGAACAACGGATGCACTGACCGCAACGAAGACCTATTATCTGTTGACTTATAATGAAAACAGTAATAGTTACAGCCTAGGAGCTTCTAATACTGAAGCACAGACCTTTAATAATACCTCAAAGGATGGTTCTACCACCTTGGATCTTCATAAATTATTAAATGGTTCTGCAAGTCTTGGGGATCGTAGCTTTACCATGAAGGTAGTACAGGCTTCGGATGCTACTGGAACAAGTACGGAATCGACTGGTATTCTTACCAAGAATAATAATGGTGGGGATACTAATGGTGTAATTAGCGTTACTCTTGATGCGAATACCATTAATACGGAGAATGCCACTGCCACTCTTACCTTTACGACGGAGAATCCTGGAACCTATTACTTTAAGATTTACGAAGATGATACCAATGGGGACAGCTTATTAGAGTATGACTCCAATTATTATGTTCTTACCGTGAATGTTGGAGTTCAATCCTATTATGATACCAATCATAATGTGAATTCGGATGCAGGTAAGATTGTTGTTACCAAG
>JAILGS010000022.1 GCA_024696615.1 Lachnospiraceae bacterium | reverse complement strand
TTACTTTTTCAACTAGTCAAGACTCGCTCGCGAGTCTTGCGCGCCGGATTCGGGTCTGCTTCAGCAGACAAATTCCTATCCGAATCCGTGCGCATCCTCGCGGAGCGTTTAACTCAGTCGGAGCTTGTACCCCGACTGAGTATAGTTTGTCATAACCCCTACCTACGCTAATGCTTAGAGGTGGGGGAATTCTCCGACTGAGTTAAATTATTTTTAACGAGTTGTTCACAAATTATTAACGATTCATTAAGGATCCATTAATTTTTAGGTTGTAATATAACATCATCGAAACAAGTTAAATTGCTTCGAAAACTAATAGGTGAAACTATTAATATTATTTTCTTCATTTCCCTCTCAAAAAGCCCATCCGAATGGATGGGCTTTTTAAAATTCTTAGTGGAAGTTTTCACTGGTTTCAAATTTTTTCCCCAAACCCTTTAGAAGCTGTATTCGAATCTGATATAATGAAACATATTGTTTTTCACATAAAGGAGGGTCTCCCATGATTACAATTTACGGTAGTGAAATGTGCCCGGATTGTCGGGAATGTAAAAGAAATTTTGATGCTCATGGAATTGCTTATGAATTCCTTTCTGTAACGGAGGAATTAAAGAATCTGAGAGCTTTTTTAATCTTACGAGATGGCAATGCAGTATTTGATCGTTTAAAAGCCATCCATGATATTGGACTTCCAGCCTGTGTGTTAGAGGATGGAACCGTATTTACGGATTGGGAAGGATATTTAAAGGACCGTGGACTTACGGTAACCTATACGGAAATTGGCCCAGCATGCAGTCTGGATGGAAAGGGATGCTAGAATGACGAAATATCACATGTCTTGGACGGGATTATTGAATGGAAAACGCCCCGGTGCGGACCAATATCAGGATGAGGAATGGTTTTCCCCTTTTGAACGGGATTATTTTACCATTACCACCAGTTCCGCCTTCCGCCGCCTGAAGGATAAGACCCAGGTTTATGGAAAGGATGGGGGGGATTTTGTCCGTACCCGTCTGACTCACTCCTTAGAAGTGGCAGCAATCGGGGAAATGATCGGTAAGGGCTTAGCCCATGCGATCCTTAAGGAAAGTAAGAAAAAGAATAGCCCAATGTACCAAGAAGAACTACCGAAGGATTTTCTACAGGACCTTCCTGTGGTGCTTCGTTGTGCGGGTTTACTTCATGACTTAGGAAATCCCCCTTATGGACATAGTGGGGAGGAATATATTCGGGAGTGGTTTTGTCAGAAGGAACAGGAGATTAAGCCAATCCTTGCAGCCAGTCCCTACGGAGAGGAAATGTGGCAGGATTTTTGTAATTTCGAAGGCAATGCCCAGAATCTTCGTATTGCCACGAAACTTGGACAGTCCTCCAATTATCATGAAGATTATAAATATGGAATGCGCCTAACCTATGCGGTACTTGGCTCCATCATTAAATATCCTTATTCTTCCTTAAAGGAAGGGGCTAGCGAGAAAGCTAAAAAGAAGCGTGGAAAGATTGGATATTATCACTCCGAGGATTGGATTTTTCAATTAATTGGAAGAAATCTTGGTACTGCCATACTAGATCCTAAGGATGGGGAGGCAAAATACCCTAAAATCCTTGGATATTACAAAAATCCCATCATGCTCTTATTAGAAGCGGCGGATGATATTGCCTACAAGACCGCGGATATTGAGGATTCTGTAAAATCCGGCAACATGACCTATCGGGATCTTTCCGTGATCCTTCCAAAGAAGGAGCGCAAGGCCTTCTTAAAAACCATCGAGTCCTGTTGGGAGCAAAAGGAGCATTATCCTGGCTGGCCGGAGGAGAATGTGCAGCAGAAGATCCTTTTTGAAATTCAGCGTAAATTAAAGGAAATCCGCACCAAATCCATCCATTCCGTCATCGACGTATTCTTAGCGCATTACGAAGAACTGATGAATGGTAGCTTTTTGGGGGATTTAACGGGCATGCTTCCTTATGAGTTTGATGCCCTGGATGAGACCTTTGGCCGTATCTTTAAGAGCCGGGATCACCGCGCGGAGAATACCTATCTTTCTCAGAAGAATATGAATGACATCCTGGATGCCCTCTATCACTCCCTTGCCAATGAAGCGGATGCCACCACAAGGCTCCGTCTTGCATATGGATATGATGCATGTAGTGCCGCGAAGAAGGCCCATTGGGATCTGGTGATCGCAGAACAGTTATTCCAAAATGCCCTACTTCGCAATGAAATGCGGGAATACTTAGATAAGGGCATGCACGAAGCGGCCTATGCCATCTTCCATGATGACGTGGAGGACCCTTTGGTGGCACAGAGTGAGCGGTTGTATCATGACCTTCTTGCCATCACGGATTTCTTATCGGGAATGACGGATGGCTATGTGGATGTCTTTCGGAATAAGACCTATGATGACGAGACGATTCGTCATATGAAAAAGAAGGCCAAAGAAGAACTCTTACAAAGCATTTGTGAAGATCCAACGACGGATGCGAAGGGGGAGAAAGTTCTTTCGGGGCTTACCATCGTTCCGGTTAATTCCTGGTCCGGGTTGGAGCTTGCCACAATGTTAAAGGCGATTTTATCCAATGTACACCTTACCCATGCGTTGAAAGCACTGCAGGGGGATGTGGCCTGGGAGTATGTAAAGGATGTGCTTTTGGCTTATGAAGGGCAGGAGATGGTGAGTCTGCTTACGAAAAAGGAAGTAAAGCGTCTTGCGCAATTGTTCGAGAAGGGAGAAGAGGATGAATAGGAAGAAAAAGCAACCGGTGCTTGTAAGTAAGCCACTGCTTGTGATGAATTGTCTTTTGGCTCTTGTGCTCCTGTGTGGTTTTTACCTTGTGATACGGATGTATGCAGTGAGGGACTATTATTATATGGATTTACAGGAGAATTATCCAGAGTACCATGCCTATACCTATGGGGATGAGCATATTGCCCTATTTCGGGCCATTGATCCGGAGGAGATAGGAATCGGAGATGTGGTGGTATTTATGGATCCGGAAGATGTAACCAATGAAGCTTTGTACTTAGGATCCATCTTACAGACACCGGGGGAATATGTTTCCTATGCGGGAGAGAAGACACAACTTCCAGCCAATTGTTTTCTTGCAACGGAGCAGGGAGAAAATTTTGTGGTGCAGTTGGATACGGAAAGTTTGATCTTAGAGACAAAGAAGGATATGAATACTAAATTTTTCTATCAATTTTGTTGTGTGGACTGGGTTCAGGAGGTATTTCGCTAATGGGTATTGGAACAATTCCTGCAATCATTCTTTTTATTGCCAATATGTCTTTATTAGTACTGATCTATCGAAAGGATCGTACGGAGAAGGAGTCCATTTGGGTTTTACTAGTGCTGTTTTTCTTTGGTGCGCTGATCACAGAAATAGCGGGGATTTTTAACTGGTTTGCAGAAAATTTCTGGTCGGAGTTTTTTGATCCCCAGGGGATTCTTGGAGTCTTTAGTTATTACTTACTGGGAGTGGGATTTTTTGAGGAATTTTGTAAATTCTTCGTGCTAAAGAAATTCTCCTGGAATAGTAAGGAATTTAATTATACCTTTGATGGTATTGTATATGCTTCCGCTGTGGCTACGGGATTTTCTCTGGCGGAGGATTTTTTATATGTCAGTACCGAGGTTGCCAACGGGTATTCTAGTGTTTTACAGGTTACCCTCATGCGTGGTGTGTTGGAATTTATTGGACATGTGGGATTTGCCCTATTCATGGGTGTCTTCTATGGAGAAGCCAAGAAATTCTCAGCAGAAGGCGCTGTATGGAAGAGTAGGGGCTGTCAGATTCTTGCCATCCTAGTTCCTGCACTGATTCACGGCTTCTATGATGCCGTACTTAGTCTGGACTTTTTAGGTGGTTATGGATATCTTGTGGGATTAGTGTTAGTTGCCATCGCTATTGGTCGTGTATGGAGGCTGATTTTAAAGGGCGAAATGGCGGATCGTGCCATTCCACAGGATCTATGCATAATTCAGACTCGTGGACGATATGTAAAGGAGATGGGCATTGTATTTCTTACCTTAATTCTGTTAGAAATCCCATTCTTCTATATGGTGGGAATGGATCTTGCCTATGATGCCTCCGTGAACTGGTATATTCTTCTGGTGGGGGCGTATTTTCTTGTGATGATGGGAAGGGACTACTTCTTAGAATTGCACCTTGGACATCTTCAGGTCCTTTGGGAAGAGCAGTCTAAAGAATCTATATAATTGAGGGGGAGAAGGTATGGAAGAACAGGTACCAAAGACCATGCAGGAGCGTATTTTACTGGCTCCTGGTGTGAATGGGGTGGAATTATTAAAAAATCTTGCCATGCATGGAAGGAATACCTTCCATCTGCGGATTATGAATGCCAATGAGTTAGCAAGTTATGTATTAATGCGTTCCGGTATTTCCATTACGGAAGATTTTGTGGATGCCAGGGAGGAAATCCAGCGCATTGCTGCTGCCATTGGTTCCTTACCCGAGGGATATTTTGGAAAAGTAACCTATGCGGACATCTGTCATATTGCTTCTGCAATTTCCACCATCCGCTGCCTTGTGACGGAGGATGGGGAAGAAGAGGCAGTGAAGGAAAAGCTTCTTCCAGGGCTTTTTGGCGAGAAGAATCAGGCACTGTATCAGGTATATGAATGTTATCGCGAAGGACTTAAAAAAGATGGCTTAGTGGATCGAATCGATGTGATCCGAAAAGCGATTCGGGAGGGAGATTCTTTATCCCAAGTTACTTTCTATACTCTGAAGGAATTCCCCTTAAAAGCCATCGAGAAGGCCCTACTGGAGAAGGCTTCTGGTTCTTTGGGAGAGTTGGATGCCTTGGGGTATGAAACCCTTACCCTGCCTTCCCTCTATGGAACGGATGGGGAAGAAACAAGTTCCACATCTAAGCTTCCATGGGATATTTTTAATTGTTATGGTGCTCCGAATGAAGTGGAGCATATTCTTACAAGCATTTATACGAATCATTCCCTGGACGAGTGCGTGGTGGCAGTTTCGGATGAGGCGCTCTATGGACAGATCTTTTTTGATTACGCATTGTTATATGATATTCCAATTACCTTTGGATGTGGAATTCCCATCGGTAATTCCAATCCAGCCAAGCTTTTAACCCAGTATTCCTACTGGATGACCAATGGATTCTACGGGAAAGATGCCTTGGAGCAAATGTTGGAGTCCCCATATTTTTCCTTGTCGGATTTCCAAAAGAACATCTTTACCCAAGCAGGATTAGACTATGGGGAGGATTCCTACCCTCTGTGGAAGGCCTGCTTAGCCAATGTTTTTCCACTTCGTTTTACCAATGATTCCGAAACGAATAGGGAAAGGATCCGGGGATATGAAGAGGTGTTAGAAAAACATCCCGCTTCCATCCCATGGGTGGAAGGAGTCTCCAAGGAGCAGATGCTTTCTATGCTTCGGGCTTTTGGAAAGGAATTAGCCTTACCAACGGAGGAATTTATTCGTACCTATAGTAGAATTCGTTATGGTCAGGGAAGCTATGGAAAGCAGCTTTTAATGGATCTGGATCTTGCAGCGGGTAGCGCCATCTATGATCAGTTATGTATTATGAAACAGGCACAGACCAAGCAGGGCATGGAGGATATGATCCGCCATGTATTGCAAAATAATATTGAAATGCCATCCAGCATCGAAGGACATCTTCATGTGACCACCATGGATAAGGCTGCCATTTCCCTTCGTAAGTGCTTATTCGTGGCAGGACTTTCCGCATCTTACTTTCCGGGAAATCCCAAGGAGCAATATCTATTATTGGATGTGGACCTTGAAGCTTGGAAAGAAGAGGGAGAAATCTATTCCTCCCAGGGGCGGATTAAGAAAAAGCAGGAGAGCTTTTTAGCACTGTTAACACAGGCAAGAGCTCTTTCTAATTCCATTCATCTTTCCTACAGTGGTCTGGATGTGTCCGAATTAAAGCGAAATAATATCTCTTCTTCTTTATATGAGATTTTTAATGACTTCTATACGAAAGCCTACGGAAGGAATGCGACGCTGGAAGAATTCGAGCAGGTAATCCAAAGAGTGGAGTATTTTGAACCGGGATTTAAGTTCAGTAAAGAAATCGGACTTGCTTATGTACGTGGAGATCATATTTTGGGGGATTCCAAGGCTGGGGAGCGGATTGTCTATGATGCTCCGAAACAAGCGGAGGGGCTTTTAGCAAGGGAGTATTCCCCATCGGCGATTCATATGTTCTTTGATAGTCCAAGGGATTTTATGTTCCGTTATGTTCTTGGAATCCCTGTACCGGAGGAGAGGGATGTGATGGATGTGTATGATGCCAAGGAGAAGGGTACTTTGGCTCATTCCCTGATGGAAACCTTAGCAGAAACCACCATGGAGAAGCAGGAATTTTTGCAGTACTGTAGTGAACGGTTGGATGATTTTATCAAGACGCATCCTCCGGTGCTTGGTACGCAGGTGGGAGCGGTAAGGGCTCAATTTATTGATATGATGTCCAATGCCTATGATTTAGAACCGGTGCCAAAGCGTCCAATTCTTTTGAAGGAAGAGGAACTTCATGTGGTTCATGAGGAAACAGGAATCCGACTCATGGGATATCCGGACCGGGTGGAAACCTTGGAGGATGGAAGCGCATGGATTGTGGACTTTAAGACGGGACGGACCATTCGCCATGTGAAGGATGATATCCAAAGCTGTATGCAGGTGGTTATTTATGCCTATATGTTGGAACAACAGAATCTGACCGTATCCGGTGGGGAATTCCGTTATTTTGTGCCGGGAGAGGTTATTTCCTGTAAATATGATGAGGAGATGAAAGATGCACTGACCGAGAAATTAACCATCTTTCGGTCACATTTGCAGGCTTGGGATTTCCCGGAGAGCTTAGTGGAAGGGGTAACCCCGGAATTTGATCCATATCACACAAGAACGGGAAAGTAGGGGGATGATGTATGAATCAGGATATTGATGCAATTTCAAGAAATCGAATTGTGGCTGAGACGGATGAGAATTTCTTCGTGGAGGCAGGAGCCGGTTCCGGTAAAACCACCATGTTAGTCAATCGTATGGTGGCCATGGTGGAGCAGGGAAAGGATATTCGAAAAATCTGCGCCATTACCTTCACCAAGGCAGCAGCCTTAGAGTTCTATGAGCGTTTTCAGAAGTTATTAACCCTGCGTAGTAATAAGGATATTCCTTATGAGTCCATGGGATATGCGGGAGAACTTCCTGCACCAACCGAGGAGTCTAGAAAGCGCTGTTTTGAGGCGTTACAGAATATTGATTTATGCTTTATGGGAACCATTGACTCCTTCTGTAATATGTTACTTTCCGAGCATCCTTCGGAAGCCCAGGTGCCTTCGGACTGTGTATTATACAGTGAGGAAGAGGCCAGGCTACTTTGGGCTTGTGAATATGTGAAGATTGCTAATGGAACCTATGGAATGGATTTAGCCACACAGGCGAAGGAATTTCGGAAATTATATTGGAATCCCAAGGATGTGTTTTTACAGGGCATGGGGATTTTGATGAATCAGCGAAATGTGGAATATCAGTTCCATCCTCAGAAATTTGTGGATTTGGATCAGGCCTATGTAAAGGTGCAGACAAACATCCGGGAACTCATGGATTTTCTGTGTAGTCATAAGGAACTGGCGTATCCGAAGGAGCAGAAGAATTTAGCTGCCTGGGAGGTCATTGACCAGAGGGCAAGTCGCTTAAAACGTCCATGGAGTAGTGATTTTTATGGGGTTGTCCGTGCCCTGGATTCTTTAAAGAATCTGCGTATTGTCCTTTCGGATGAGGTATTCGTTCCTGCAAGTATAGAAGGATTATTCATTCCTTACGAATCTCGCGGAAAAGTGAATTACCATGTAATTGCTGTGGAAGAACTGGTGCATGAATTAACCGAGTATCAGTACCATGCGACCATGAGCTTTTTAGCAGCCTGTGTTCCTGTGGTGGAGCGGGCTATGCATGATAAGGGGGCCATGACCTATTTTGATTATCTTTATTATCTTCGCAATATGTTAATGCGGGATGCGAAAAAGGATGGAACCCTGATTTCCTATATTGCAAAACATCATAGTTATTTTTTAATTGATGAGTTTCAGGATACCAATCCTTTACAGGCGGAGGTATTCTTTTATCTGTCGGCTCAAAAAGTGCATCCACAGTGGGATCAGTGTCAATTGCGGCCGGGATCTTTATTTATTGTAGGAGATCCAAAGCAGTCCATCTACCGTTTTAGAAGTGCGGATGTGACTTCCTTTTTACGAGTAAAGAGCCTGTTTCAAGCAAATGCTGAGGGCAAAAAGCAGGGGGATGTACTCTTACTTCTTCGGAATTTCCGCTCTACCAATGGACTTACCAAGTATTTTAACCGGGTATTTGCGAACCTTCTTTCTACGGAGACCAAATACCAGAGTAAATTTATCGAGATTCCAGAGCCACCAGAGACTAAGGGTGAGTTTCAGGGAGTATATTCCTATCGGGCGCTTTCTTCGAAGATTACCCCGGAAAAGATTCAGGAAGTAGGATATGAAGTCCAGGAAGGCTATGATTATGAACAGATTCCAAGAATCATTCAGTCCCTGGTACATAATCAAAAATACAAGGTTCGTGGCGGGTCTTCCAAAGATTTACATGAACTAGAATATGAAGATTTTATGGTAATCACCTATGGAAAACGTGCCATTGAACAGTTAAGCGCCATGTTACATCGATTAAATATTCCGGTGCATGTGGAGGGACAGGTGGCCTTTGCTGCCAATGAGGCATTATTTGCCATCTATGAAATCTATACCTGTCTTGCATGTCCTAAGAATGGGCTGTTTTTAAAGCGCTGTTTAGAAGGACCACTTTACCGTGTTACGGAAGAGGCATTGATTGGCTTTCGTCAGGATGGCGGACGTTTATCCTTACAGGGAGAGCAGGATCTTTCGGATCAAGCTAAGGAATCTTCCCAAAAGATTGCTTCCATCATAGAATCCTTGAAAGAAGAAGCGAGGGAAGCGCAAAAACTTTCTCCTGTGGCATTATTTACCAAGATTTTAGAAGAAAAACAGATTTATTCCTATGTGGAAGCTAAGGATTTAGAGGTGGTATATTACACCTTAGAATTACTGCGTAGCGGGGAGAGCAAGGGGGAGATCCGAAATATTCGAGAAGGTGCAAGCTACCTTACGACTCTTCTATCCGGAGAGTCCAAGGAGGAGCGTTGTCTTAGCTTATCGGAGAATCATAATGCGGTACATCTTGCCAATCTCCATAAGGTGAAGGGATTAGAAGCACCTGTAGTGATTCTTGCTTCCGCTGCGGATTACTCCACCCAGCCAGAGCTTCGTGTGGAACATGGAATCGATGGAGCAAAGGGATATCTCTTTACCCTATCCGGAGGCAGAGATGCTTCCGGAGTAAGTCGGAAGTTCTGTGCTACGGATGCTTATGAGGATCAAAAAGAGGAAGAAAGTATTGCCATGAAGGCAGAGCGGGAGAGACTTCTTTATGTGGCAGCCACCCGTGCAAGAAATACGCTCATCATCTCCAATACCGTAGTGGCCAGAGCCAAAGGATTTGGTTTATCCAGTATCTGGAAGGAATTATTAGAGGAAGTTCCGGATTATTGGGAGAGCCAGAATCTTTCCTGGGAGGAACCTTTGGTGGTGCAAGAACGCTCCAAGGAAGAAGTGGAGGCCGAGGAATTATATGGGAAGGCCGAAAAAGAAAGTGTTTGGAATAAGCATCAATCCGTGGTGGTTCCAACCTATGGTAGCAAAAATCCAAGTCGAGAAAAAATATCCTCCAAGATGCATACGGTCTTAGAAGAGGAACAGTCCAAGATGGATCTTTTATCTTATTCTTATCCATTGGATGAGGGTGAGTCAGAGTCCCAAAATCCTGGGACGAATTCTTCTTTGGAGTACCATGAACGCGCTATGGTGCATCGTTATCCAACCTTACTTGGTTCTTCCGTCCATCGACTGATGGAAGTATTGGTTTCTTCCAAAAATCAGGTAAATCTTAAGGAATGTGTGGAACAGATTGTGAAAGAGTATGGTACTCCACAGAATCTTGCCTACCAGACGGTTCTTACGAAGGCTTTGTTAGAGGCTGGAGAGGTGATGCGTTCCCAAGGATATCCACAGAAAAATGCTGCTCCACAGAATATTTTAGAGACCCTTCTTTCTGCGGATGAAGTTTATTGTGAAGTTCCATTTTGCTATGAAGAAGAACATACGATTTGGAATGGAATTATGGATGTGATTTATTGCAAGGATGGAAAATGGCATATTATCGATTACAAAACCAATGCGGAAGGATCGAATTTAGATCAACATTATGCAGGACAGTTGGAGGCATATAAGAAAGCATTGAAAGTAATCACTGGAGTGGAAGCGGAAGATGCCATGATTTATCATTTGGATCTGTAAATCTTAAGAGATAGGTCTGGATTTTGGAACTTTGGCTTGGTTGAGGCATTCTTTAATCTATTAAAACATAATTTAATCATAAAAAAATCCCTGGAAAGAATCCTTCTTGGAAATGTTCCAGGGAATTTTTTATTTATTTCGGATAGTTAAAGCAAGATTTAATCGAATATATTAAAAGACGATTTAACAAAAAAATGTATTCAATAATCCTTCTAATTATAAATCAAGACTCGCTCGCGAATCTTGCGCGCCGGATTCTTGTTCTTATTAGAAAGCATTGTGAATTTTTTCAAAATTGGGTTGACAATTGTTAGTCATGTATATAAAATGCAAATTGTTTGCAAATTCGTATGCTTTTGGCATATGGAACATAGAAAGGCGGTGAAGCGAGAATGCATTGGCAATGGAAAAAAGGAATCGCAGTGTTTGCTCTTCTTATTATATTGTTCAGTCTGTTAGGATCTGCAGAAGTTCTTGCTCACTACCATCACCATGAGTGCAGCGGGGAGGATTGCCATGTATGTATGGTATTGAAGGAAGCACAGAATGTTCTTTCTCATTGGAGACTTCTTCCAATTCTTCTTAGTTTACTGGTTCTTGGTGGATGTGAAGTTGTTCGAAAATTAGGAACGGAAGCGGAAAGTAAAGTTTCGAATACTTTATATTCCCAGGATGTACTGTTACTAAATTGAATGGGCTTAGGATGTTTGGCTGTTAGTAATAGTATAAATATAGTTATCATGGAGGAAAAAAGTTTATGAAAAAAACATCGTTGGCTGCAGTTTTAGCAGCAACATTAGCATTAACTGCCTGTGGTTCCACAGGCAATGCAAGCACTACCACTTCTTCGGATGCGACAGCTACTGCAGCTTCCGCCAAGAAGGTTCAGGTTGTTGCTACCACCTTCCCACAGTATGACTGGGTGAATCAGTTGATCAAGGGAGCGGAGGATGATTTTGAAGTATCCTTATTATTAGATAATGGTACGGATCTTCATAGTTTTAATCCAACCGCTGCTGATATCTTAAAGGTTGGTTCTTCCGATGTCTTCATCTATGTTGGCGGTGAGTCCGACGGATGGGTAGAGGACGCAATGAAGGAAAAGACCAATGCAGATCAGATTGAAATTAATCTGGTAGAAGCTCTTGGTGATGCAGCTAAGACCGAGGAAATAGTAGAAGGTATGCAGGCTAGTGAACATCATCATGATCACGATCATGAAGAGAGTGAAGCTCATAGTAAGGAAGTTTCTACTTTTGAAGATTCCCAGGTGCAGGATCGCGCCCTTTCTGATTGGGCAGGTGAGTGGCAGTCCGGTTATCCTCTTGCAGTGGATGGTACTTTGGATCATGCTTGGGAGCACAAGGCTGAGTCCGGTTCTATGACTGCAGAAGAGTACAAGGCTTACTATATTAAGGGTTATGAATCCGAATATGCAACCATCAAAATTGATGGGGATCATATCACATTTACCGATGTTCAAGGTGCAGTAACGGAGTCCGATTATAAGTATACCGGTTACTATATTCAGAACTGGTCCACCGGAACCAAGGCTGCTATGTATCGTTTTGAGGCAGTGGATCACAATTCCGGCGCTCCTGTATATATTGAGTTTAATGATCATATCATTGAGCCATGCCAGGCTGAGCATTTCCACATCCGTTATAGCAACGAAAGCTATGATGCGATTGAGGATCCGGAAAATCGTTGGCCAACCTTCTTCCCAGCATCTCTTTCTCCAGAGGAAGTATGTGAGGCAGTTGCAGGTCATGGTCATTCCCATGATGAGGATGAAGAAGAGCACGAGCATGCAGAAGGTGAGACCCATGCGGAGGGTGAAGCACACGAGCATGAGCATGAAGACGAAATCGATGAGCATGTATGGCTTTCTTTAAAGAATGCTCAGATTTTCGTTGATGATATTGCAGAAGCATTAATTACAGCTTCTCCTGAGAATGCAGATTTAATTAAGGCGAATGCCGAAAACTATGTTGCACAGTTAAAGAATCTGGATGCACAGTATCAGGCAACCGTAGATTCTGCTAAGGTAAAGACCGTACTCTTTGGTGATCGTTTCCCATTCCGTTATCTCGTAGACGATTACAATCTGGAGTACTATGCAGCATTTGTTGGATGTTCTGCAGAAACAGAAGCTTCCTTTGAAACCGTTGTATTCTTAGCCGGTAAGGTGGATGAGTGTGGTTTAGGTACCATCTTAGTGATTGAAAATTCTGATCAGAAGATTGCTGAAACGATTCGTTCTAACACCACCGGAAAGAATCAGGAGATTGCAGTACTTGATTCTCTTCAGTCAACCAATCAGGATGATATCGCAGCAGGTAAGAACTACTTAGATACCATGACTTCTAACTTAGAAGTATTAAAGAAAGCTTTAACTCAGTCGGAGTAATTCCACACCTCTAAGCGTTATCGTAGGTGAGGGTTATGACAAACTATACTCAGTCGGGGTACAAGCTCCGACTGAGTTAAACGCTCCGCGAGGATGCGCACGGATTCGGACAGGAATTTGTTTGCTGAAGCAGACCCGAATCCGGCGCGCAAGACTCGCGAG
>JAILGS010000021.1 GCA_024696615.1 Lachnospiraceae bacterium | reverse complement strand
GTTGGTCACATTAATACATACTAATACTAAGATTACAATTAAGATTCCATAAAGGATTACCGGAATATGCACTGCCGTATCTGTAAATGGCATATAGAACACATTTGGCTTATGCATTAAGAAATTCACTGCCACTACAATGGCAATAACTAAGTCCAACAGGCCCTTCTTTAATTCACTCCATGGATTTTTTGCGGCATCATCGAAAAAGCCGGTAAGCATGGCTGCCAACAGGCAGATTAAATAAATTGCCATTTCCGTATCCACTGGGATAAAGAGAATGCTTGCAACAAGGAATACCAGTACGAAGATAATTCCCGCTCCCCTTGGTTTTCCCTTGGACAAAGAACCATTCACTGCGAATTGACGGCCTCCATCCTGTGGAAGCTTACTTGCCAAAAGTTTTGTTGCTAAAATCGTGCCAAGGAATGCAAAGCATAATCCTAACGCATTCATCCATCCTGCAGCCTCGGCAGAACATAACTCATATAACATTTCTTACTCCAATTCTGAAAACGAGAACGTTTTCCAATTTTAATTCCCCCTCGTAGGATTGTCATCCCCCCATCTACGCTAACGCTTAGAGGTGGAGGATTTCTCCGACTGGGTTGAAACTACAAGAGGGTGCGAATTCCCGGGATTTTTTTAAGTCCCGCAGATAAAAGACTTCCCAAGAAAAGCAGTCCCGCAATATAACATAGATTCTCTAAGACCGGTGGGAACATGCTAAAACAGCGCTGTAACACTGGTCCAAGGATTGCTTTTAGATAGGGCTCCATCAGATATACTCCGAACACTCCGCTTCCAAGCAGCAAAATGACGGAAGGTGCCAATCTTCCCCCTCCTCCCAAAAGAACCTTGGTAAGAGAGAAGGTTCCCATAGCCACAAGGAAACTAAACACAAAGAGGGAATTTTCATGGAAACCACCAAAGATGGCTGCCTGATATTCACTTAAGGCCACGTTAAGTCCCAGCCCAAGGAAGATTGCCCCGCAGCTCATCCATATGCACTGTACGCGGGTGTACTTTGGTTGTAATACATTTGCAAGGAAATGCCCCATCATTGGGTAGACGAAGGCGTCCACCACCAGTGGGAAGGTTACTGCGATCTGCCCCATATTGGTTCGCGCAAGCGCACTAAAGAGGCAGGCCCCCACCACATAGAGCCCTGCAAGATACCAATAATCTGCTTCCTTCATGCTTTTTACAAAGCGCCGCATAAGCGGAAGGCAACATAAATATCCGAAATAGCTATAAAGGAACCAATAGGATACCAGGGTATCCGCGCCGGTGATGGCATGAAGGATACCAAGCCAGGTGATGGCTTCCTCATTAACAAAGCAAATATATCCGTGATAAATCACATTCCATACCAGAATGATCAGGAGATATTTGAGGATTCGCTTTCTAAAAAAAGTCCCGACCTCTTCCTCCTTGCCAAGTAGAAGCGCGCCACTGATCATAAAAAATAGTAGCACGCCGATTTTACAATAAGAAGATGCTGCGATTGCCACAACACGCTTCACTCCCGGCCCAAGAAGCGTGTAATACCAATACCCTTCCTGGCCACTGTGATTAAATAATACACAAAACATTGCAAGCAGACGAAGCGCTTCGAAATACACGGTGCGCATCCGTTTCTGATTGTTTTCCATTCATTTCTCCATTCGGGGCGATTAGTTCATCTCATCCCCATCATATTGATCCCCATCATCTGCGTCATGGTCCTCATGGGTAAATTCTTCACGGCTGATTACGCGCTTGGACATACGCTCCTTCTCCACCGCTTCGGAGAGAAGTTCCTTCACTTCACGAGGCTTTTTAATATTCTTGATTTCAAAATCTCCCAAAGTCTTATCTGCGGAACAGCACTTAATGGTGCCAATTCCTGCAAGACGCTGGAAGAAATTTCTTGAAAGGGAAATATCCGTAATACGATAAAGTCTTACTTCGTCTTCCTTCACGTTGAGAATTCCTCGCTGAATAAAGAAGCGATCCGGTGCCAGGCTATACTTGGTAAAGGACCAAGGAAGTCCAAACAACAATGTTCTCTTACGATCTTTCCATATGATATCTGCCATAATTCATATCCTCCTTATATCGGTATCTTATGATTCTTATGATTCTAATAATGCATTATATACATCTCTTTTGCTAATTCCCCGATCCTTCGCCACGGCTTTCATGGCCTCTTTTTTCTCCATTCCCTGGGAAAGATAGAGATTTAGATGTTCCTCTAAGGAAAGGGAAAGAAAATCTTCCTGCTTTTCCCGTTCAATTTCTTTACGGCTCTTTCCTTCAATCACTAAAACATATTCTCCACGAGGGTCCTTCGTTTCATAAAACTCCATGGCCTCAACCAATGTGGTTAACCAGGTGGTTTCATGGGTCTTGGTAAGTTCCTTACAGATGCTTAAGTGCCGATCCTCACCAAGGACTCCCGCCAATTCTTTTAAAGTCTTTTTCAAATGATGTGGCGCCTCATAGATGATCATGGTACGGGTCTCATTCGCCAATTCTTCCAGAACTGCTGCCCGTTCCTTCTTATCCGCAGGTAGAAAGGCTTCGAAAGCAAAGCGGCGCGTTGCCTGACCGGACATGGTGAGGGCCGTAATGCAGGCTGCAGGTCCCGGCAGGGATGTTACAGGAATTCCTGCTGCATGGGCCTGTCGCACCAATTCCTCCCCGGGATCTGAGATTCCAGGAGTTCCGGCATCCGTAATCACAGCCACAGAAACACCCTGAAGCATCTTTGCTACCAGGGTTTTGGCTTTATCCACTTTATTATATTCATGATAACTTGTCATCGGCGTCTTAATCTCAAAATGATTCAGAAGCTTGATGCTGTTTCTCGTATCTTCTGCTGCGATAAGATCCACTTCTTTTAAGATTCGAAGGACACGGAAGGTAATATCTTCCAGATTACCAATGGGGGTGGCACACAGATATAACATCCCTTTCCCGTCCCCATGTCCGCTAATTCCTTGCAAATCCTCTAACATGGAACCATCTTCTTCATTCAACGGTTTACTCATTCGTTCCATCCAATTTTCTTTTCTATTTCAATAGACATTTCTTTTAAAACACATTCCCATCCCCATGATGGACCTGCATTAATTCTTCCGTATACACTCCCGGGGCATCATAGACGATGAATGGTGGCTCAATCCGCACCTGGGGATTGCCCCCCTTCACCGCATCAATCAGTACCATGGTTGCTTCCTTCTCGCGAAATGGATGAATAAAGCGAATCCTTTTTGGTTCTAGATGGTACTCCCGCATGAGTTGCATCATTTCCACCAACCTCTGGGGCCGGTGAATCATATAAAAATGTCCCTGATTCTTTAATAATGCTGCTGCCTCTCGGATTACATCCTGAAGGGTGCATAAAATCTCATGTCTTGCGATGGCCTTATGGTCTTCCGGATTGGTCAGCCCGTGTCCCGCATCCATATATGGGGGATTGGAAGTGACCACGTCGAAGGCACATTTGCCAAGAAGCGAAGAGGCTTCTTTAATATCCCCCCGGACAATCTCCAAAGACTCCTCCAGGTGATTTAAGGACACATTGCGCTTTGCAAGATCCACATTCACATCCTGAATCTCTAATCCCACCAGACGCTTTCCGCCATAGCGAGCCTGCATCAGAATCGGGATCACTCCATTGCCGCAGCCAAGATCCACGCAGGTTCCATTCTTCGGAAGCTTCGCATAGGCAGCAAGCAACATAGCATCGATTCCATAGCAGAAGATCTTCGTATTCTGAATTAACTGATATCCCTTCCGCTGCAGATCATCCAGACGCTCTGAAGGACCAAGAAACACTTCCGACTGATTGGTCATCCTAATAATCTCCGTCCCTAGAGCCCCGTTCTTTGCGCTCTAGTTCTTCTAATTCCTTTAACTGTACTTCTTCATCCATGTCATTGTTGTTACGCTTTTCTTTCTTACCACGTCCCTTATTCTGATCCTTGAATGCTTTCTGACCGCCATTATTGGAATTGTCGTCATTTCCGTTCGTATTTCCATTATTATTTCCCTTGGCATTACCATCGGAATTCTTTGGCTTTCTT
The DNA here is from genome assembly GCA_024696615.1 of Lachnospiraceae bacterium. GTDB lineage: Bacteria > Bacillota > Clostridia > Lachnospirales > Lachnospiraceae > MGBC120314. The sequence continues at coordinate 5,654 of JAILGS010000021.1, read as the reverse complement.
CCACGGAACTTAATCTCTTCCACTTTATAATCGTGTAACTCTTTCTCGTCACCCTCTAATTCCACTAATACTTTCACGGTCTGACGAAGTACGTTCACACTACTAACCACACCCTTAAAGCCATCGAAGGTCTTGCATTCATCCCCCACATTAGGCATGGTGCTATTTAAATATTCATAGGTCTTCTGCTCATTCGCAAGACAACACATCAATCTTCCGCAGACACCGGAAATCTTGGTTGGATTTAAGGAAAGACCCTGATCCTTGGCCATACGAATGGACACGGGAGCAAATTCCGGTAAGAAGGAATTACAGCACAGTGGTCGTCCACAGATACCGATTCCACCCATAATCTTGGTCTCATCACGGACACCAATCTGGCGCAGCTCAATTCTGGTACGGAACACACTTGCTAAGTCCTTCACTAAATCACGGAAGTCCACACGACCATCCGCGGTAAAGTAGAAGAGTAACTTATTATTATCAAAGGTATACTCCGCATCGATTAACTTCATCTCCAGATTATGGCGCTTAATCTTCTCCTTACAGATAAAGAATGCTTCCTTCTCCTTCAGGCGATTACTTTCATCCTGTTTCTTATCCACATCCGTTGCGATTCGAAGCACGGTCTTCAGTGGCATAACCACATTCTCCTCTTCCACTTCCTGGCGAGGAAGTACCACTTCACCATATTCGATTCCGCGGGCAGTCTCCACAATTACATGCTGCCCCTTCTCCACAGTAAACTCTCCCGGTGCAAAATAATACACCTTACCAGCCCTGCGAAAACGGACTCCAATTACATTAACCATTGTCTTTCTCCTTTATTGTCATAAGCAATAGCTGCATTGTGAGGTCAAAATTAACATTGGCCTCGAGACGGATCTTCGCCTTGTCCATTGCTTCTATAATTCGATTTAATCCATCATAAGAGCGACTCACTGCGGCCTTACGAATATCGGACAAATTCTCCCGATAGATCACAAGATTCGCATCACTGGTGCTCTTATAAATCAGCACATCTCTAAACCACAGGGTACAAAAATCGATGAAATCCTCCACATTCTTCTTATGGTCCGCAAGGTATTTCACCTCCTCCATAAGAGCTGCAAGATCCATCTCGTCAATCTTCGTAAGCATATTCACTGCCATGGCCCGCAGTTCGTGGTATTCCTCACTGGTGGCAATATGCACCGCTCTTCCTAAGCGTCCCTGTGAAAATGCAGCAGCCACCTTCGCAGTTTCCGCATCCACCATATAGTCCGTCACTAATACGCGCTCAATCTTTCCAGAATCCACTGGATGAAGATTTAACAGCACACATCGAGACAGAATCGTTGGCAGGAAGGATTCTGCATTCACCGTTAAGAAAATAATAATTCCATAGGCAGGTGGTTCCTCGATGGTCTTTAACAGTGCGTTCTGCGCCTGTACCGTCATCTTCTCCGCCTCATCCACAATATAGATTTTATAACGAGAGCTGTAAGGCTTAATGGCAATATCATTCACTAACTGATCCCTGATATCATCCACTCCGATGGAATTGTCCTTCTCGTGGGTCACATAAATGATATCCGGATTGTTGTGACTCTCCGCCTGGAGACAGGATTTACAGTGACCGCAAGGCTCCACGCCCCCCTCTTCGCACTGCAGTGTCTGCACAAATACATCCGCAATCAGACTCTTTCCCATTCCATGTGCACCATTTAAAATATAAGCATGTGACACTTTCTGTGTCTGAATCGCATGCTTTAAATGTTCTACGACTTTCTCATGTCCAACGATCTTATCAAATCCAGCCATAATTTTGTCCCCCAAATCGTTTATATTGATATATCTAATAGCAATCCATGAATTTCATTCACCTTATCCAGCACTGCCAAATGATCCTTCTCATCCTTTAGGAGCTCCCCCGCAAGATCATCCAGATTTTTATCTACTAATTTCACAATTCCATACACTCTGTGTCTACCACGTCGATCCAGGAAATTCTCTCTGGAAAATTCGTGGGAGCGATTCACCACTTCATTCATGAAGTTCTTCACCAACTCACGATACCGCTTCATATCCCGGATATCCATGTGCTTGGCCAGCTTCTCGCCCTGGGCGGTAATATCATCTAAGAGGGAACCAAGCTTTTCCTTTAACTCCTTCTCCTCGATATTACTAATCAGTGTATATTTAAAGGTATCATCGCCAGTTTCCTTCATCTGGCTACTACTTGAAGTCTGCGTCAGCTGTTGCAGATCATTCACCGAAATCTGATTCAAATCCATGGCAATCCCCCCTTTATAAGTGTCTAGTGTAACAATTTATTATACCATATTTTTTTCTAACATCCTAGCAATCTCCTCGATACAGTCCTCAATTGCTTCATTATTGGTATAGCGCTTCGTAATACCTGCTGCGGCTAGCTTCTCCTCACTAAAATCTTCCTGATCCGCTAAGAATCTGCGACACATCTCCGCATATTTTGGCTGCACCTGCTTACGCTCCCGCTTTAAGGCCCGCTCCAGTCGCAGTCCGTCATCCACCTCGATATATACCGGAATCATCACTTCTTTTCCGAAATACCGTACAAATGCGTTATAGGAGTCCAATGTTCCAAGGATCACATATGTGGCATTGCCTTCTTCCTTAAACTGCTCATCATGCACCGTATAATAGGTCCAAGGTCCATGCACGGTTTCATAGGTCCGGGACTCAATGACCTTCCCAGCCTTTCGATAGGCCTCATACCCTTCCACATCCGTAAAATGGTATTCTACCCCTTCACACTCCCCTTCTCGCATGGGACGGGTGGTATAGATCACGATCTTATGTAATTGTAATTCCGGGCGCTCTAACAGGGCCTTATAGATATGGTCCTTGCCACTGGCGCTTTTTCCCATAATACATGCTATTTTAACCATTACTGTAGTTCCTTATCCTCTTTTCTTAATTCATCGGTTGAAAAATCGATTTTAACAAGATATACTTATTTTTGGTTTACATTCCATTCTACGAGGTTTGATATGAAGAAGAAGAATATTTTGCCAGAAATTTATACATTTATAGATTTTACCACGCATGAATATTATAAGGCAAGCCGTAAAGGAGAGCATACTTACACCACGCATTTAGGTGGAGAAATGCCGGAAAATCATCCCATGCCATATAATGTCTATGTAGTCGTTCGAGAATATCTACGGAAACATCCACAAGAGGTTTCCAATGTGATTTCCATCCTTCGAAGCGAACTGGGAAAGACCGGTTACAGTTTTTCCAACATTCTGATCGAAGAGGCCACCTATGTGGAGAAAAAGGGACTCTTTAAGAAGCAGTACCCACAGATTAATGTAACTTTAGAGTGGTAAAACACATAAGAAAAGCCAGAAAACTGGGAAATCCAGATTTCTGGCTTTATTTCATTCGTTTTCAACCAATCAAGATCTATGGTCTAGCACCCTGGGAAACCGTCTCCGTAGCTGCATCCGTTGCTTTCGTAGCTTCAGTTGTTGCAGCAGTGGTTGCGCCGGTTGTTTCGATGGTTGCGTCAGCAGTCGCTGCTGTTGTGGTTGCTGCAGTGTTGGTACCAGAAGTGGTTGCACCCACTTCCTGAGAATTTCTAGGGACTACAACAATCTTTGCCGTCTTGGTAGCCGAACTATCCACTCCAAGATATACAGAATCCAAACCATCCTTTACGGTATAAGTAATCTCATACTCTCCGGGAATACCATTATCATATGATCCTGTCACAACGATTCGGTCTGTTATATCATTTCCACAGGTATCCGTTGCCTTAACCCCGGAAAGAACATCCGCCGTTTCACCCACAAAAATCGTAATATCCACAACTCCAGATAGTTCTGGATCATAGGCATTCCAAGGATTCTCTGGATCCGGATCCGTAGGATCCCAACCAGCATACTGACTTTCCTCCGGAAGCTTAATCATCTCAGGCTTTCCTAAAGGACCGGGAGTGGTCGCATCGTCATACACAATGACCGCCGTACCTTCCGGACAATTCTCCTGCACCCAGAGAGCATCACGCACGCACATACGCACACAACCAAGGGAAGCAAAATCACCCAGCTTATTAAACTGATCCGTCTCCAAATCGTCCTTACTCTTGGTGTAATAAGGCACGGAGTGGAACAAAATACCACCGGCCATAAATCTGGTAGCGTACTGAGCATAAGTGCCGTCCACCATTGGATGGAACTCATACACGTCCGTAATGGAGCCAGAACCCAGTGGCGTACGATTGTCGTCGTCGTCCTTACCGGTGGAGCATACAAATGCTTTCACAGGCACATTGTAGAATCCGTTCTCATCTTTACCATAAACCGTAACGCAGTTCAAAATACGATTCACCTTAATCTGATAAGGCTTCTTATCTTCCGGATCCGGTTCAAATGCTAAAGCAGTCTCCAAAAGCGCCTGGTATTCCTCATCTACTTCTTCCTGAAACTCGATTACATTACTAATATAGACAGGTTCTGTAGAGGCCTCGGTAACGGGCTCCGTCTCCACAGGATCCGTCTCACCCGTAATATCCTTGCCAGAGAAATAATCCACAGCCATATGATAAATACTCTTCGGTGTAAATTTCTCATTCCATTTGGCAAGTCCAAACCAAATCCCTCCCACCACAAGAAGGAAGATGAAAAACTTTATCCAATTCACTAATGCACGATGTTCTCTTAGCCAGCGTCTCTGTTTTCTATTCAGTGCCATAAACTCTCCTCTTTCTAATCAAAAACAGCCTCAACGTTTCCTTGTATTGTTTATAGAATCCGTCAGTTATCCACAATTCTATGAACATATCCACTTTTTTCGGGTATAAATAGAAAAATCCGAAAGTCTACACTCTCGGATCATCTCAGTGCCCAGAACCGGAATCGAACCAGTGACACGAGGATTTTCAGTCCTCTGCTCTACCGACTGAGCTATCTGGGCTTAAGTATAAATTATAGTAGCGGGGGCAGGATTTGAACCTACGACCTTCGGGTTATGAGCCCGACGAGCTTCCGGGCTGCTCCACCCCGCGTCAGTTGGGATTAGTTAATTAATCCAGTCATATGTTTCAATCAAAAGATTGAATGGATGGAGGTGGATTCGAACCACCGAAAGCGTAGCTAACAGATTTACAGTCTGCCCCCTTTGGCCACTCGGGAATCCATCCATAACAAAGCTTATAGCTTTGAAAAGCCGACAATCGGAATCGAACCGATAACCTGCTGATTACAAATCAGCTGCTCTGCCAATTGAGCCATGTCGGCGAACATCATGTAATTGTATGGGGCCTACAGGGCTCGAACCTGTGACCCTCTGCTTGTAAGGCAGATGCTCTCCCAGCTGAGCTAAGACCCCGCTGTCTAATTAAGACAAGCGACCCGGATGGGGTTCGAACCCACGACCTCCGCCGTGACAGGGCGGCGCTCTAACCAGCTGAGCCACCAGGCCATATTTACCTTGAAGTAAACTGCATTATTGATTGTAACAAATGTCTTTTGATTTGACAACCTTTTTTTGATCACAAATCCTTTGAGGTACTATTTTTTAGAGAATCATTCGACCTATTAGTACTGCTCCGCTTAACTAATTACTTAGCTTACACTTGCAGCCTATCAACCTCGTCGTCTACAAGGGGTCTTATTACTTACGTA
>JAILGS010000018.1 GCA_024696615.1 Lachnospiraceae bacterium | reverse complement strand
GCTAGAGCGGGTTTGGAATTTGTTGTGTTAGAGAGCGCTCCATTGAGCGGCGGGCAGATGATGAACACGGAGACCATCGATAATTATCCAGGTCTTCCTGGAATTACGGGATTTGAGATTTCGCAGAAAATGCGCTCCCATGCAGATGGACTTGGCGCAAAGTTCTTAAATCAGCAGGTGGAGGAAATCGTACCTCTCGGCGGTGATGGAGCTTGCGGTTGCGGTGATGCTGGAGCGAATGCTGACGGTGCTTGCGGTTGCGGTGACGGTGGTGCGAATGCTGATAGTGCTTGCGGTTGCGGTGATGCTGGTGCGAATGTTGACGGTGCCTGCGGTTGCGGTGATGGTGGTGCCAATGCGGACGGTGCTTGCGGTTGCGAGGGTGCACGCGTGAAGGTGGTTACTTCTTCGGATGAATATTTTGCTAAAAATGTTTTGCTTGCTACCGGCGCAACCCCAGCTAAATTGGGAGTTCCTGGCGAGGAGGAGTTCCGTGGAAGAGGTGTCAGCTACTGTGCTACCTGTGATGGCGGATTTTTCCGTGGAAGAGATGTGGCGGTCGTTGGTGGCGGTGATACCGCGCTTTCTGATGCCATCTATCTTTCTAGAATTTGCCGCAAAGTGTATGTCATCCATCGCCGTGATGCGTTCCGTGGCACCAAGAGTTTGTCCGATAAATTGATTGCTGCAGAGAATGTGGAAATTCTGTGGGATACCGTGGTTGAGGAAGTTGGCGGCACGGATCTTGTGGATCATTTGGTAACAAAGAATACCAAGCTTGGACTGACTGGGGAATTAGCGGTGGAAGGTGTCTTCGTAGCTGTAGGTACCGTGCCTCAGACAGATTTGGTAAGAAAACTCGTGGACTGCGATCCACGCGGATTTGTATTGGCGGGTGAAGAATGCAAGACCAGCGTGGAAGGCATCTATGCTGCGGGTGACATTCGTAAGAAGCCTTTGCGCCAGATCGTGACTGCCACGGCAGACGGTGCAAATGCAATCGAAGCAATGCAGTAAATGTGATTTTTCATATGGATATTTATTTAAAAGTTACGCGACTCGCTGGGCCGCGTGACTTTTTTTATGTAAGTGGTGCGAAGAGTCACACGGCGCGGGAGCTGGCGTGATTATTTTAAAGTAAGTGGTGCAAAGAGTCACACGGCGCGGGAGCTAGTGTGACTTTTTTTAAGCAAGTGGGTCGAAGAGTCACACGGTGCGGGAGTTGGTGTGATTATTTGAAGGAAGTATGGGCAAAAAGTTACGCGAGCTGGATACACGCGTAGCATTTTTGTTGAATTGATTGGAAAAAGTCACACCATGGATCAGGTGTCGTGATTATTTTAAAGCAAGTGGGTTGAAGAGTCACATGGCGTGGGAGCTAGTGTGATTTTTTTGGCAAGTGGAGGCAAGAAAGTAACTTGGCCTGCTAGGGCACGTGACTGAATCAAGGGAAAGATATGAAAGCGTCACAGAGGAGTGAGACGAATGTGACTCTCCACACGGAAATTAGATAAAAAGCTACGCGGTCGGTAGTAGCGTGTGATTATCTGAAGGAAGTTGAGGCAAAAAGTTACGCGGAGGTCAGTAGCGTGTGATTATTTGAAGAAAGTACGGGCAAAAAGTTACGCGGAGGTCGGCAGCGTGTGACTATCTGAAGAAAGTATGGACAAAAAGCTACGCGGTGATCGGCAGCGTGTGATTATTTGAAGAAAGTGGAGACAAAAAGTTACGCGAGATGGATGCACGCGTAGCATTTTTATTGAATTGATGGGAAAAAGTCACACCCTAGATTAGTTGGTGTGATTATTTTAAAGCAAGTGGGTCGGAGAGTCACACGGTGTGGGAGCTGGTGTGACTTTTTTGGCAAGTGGAGGTAAGAAAGTAACATGGTCTGTTAGGGCGCGTGACGGAATCAAGTGTAGAGGGAAAGTACATGGAGAGTGATTGGAACAAATAATATGAAAAATTAAAAAAATTTTATGCATGTACTAAATTTGTACAATGGAGAAGTGGAAAGTTATCCACATTTTGAATCCCATAACTACAATAAGTTTGAGTTATAAACAAAGTTATCCACATTATCCACAAAATTTTATAAAAAAAAGTTCATGCATAAAGGTTTACAAATCAATAATTTTATGATTCACAAAAAGATCACAATTCAAGATTGTATACATTAGGTGATAAGTGCTTTGTAAAAATTGACGGAAAAAGGCTTTTGGGCTTTTTCTGATTTGTGCGAAAATGCTTGAAAAAGCAAAGGATTATGATATAATAGTGCCATGGTATACTACTTGCAGGGAAATCCAAACCTGGTCAGTACCCTTTGGGATGTGATTTTTTCGGAGACCTGTATACTAAATATCATGCAGTAAAGGAGTTGGACATCATGCGTTTTGTTATTACTGGAAGAAATATTGAGGTTACAGAGGGCCTTAGGGCAGCAGTAGAGGATAAGATTGGTAAGTTAGACCGTTTCTTTTCCCCAGATACGGAGGTTATTGTTACACTTAGTGTAGAGAAGGAAAGACAGAAGATCGAAGTTACCATTCCTGTGAAGGGCAACATCATTCGTTCCGAGCAGGTTAGCAATGATATGTATGTATCCATTGATTTGGTAGAAGAGATTATTGAGCGTCAGCTTAAGAAATATAAGAATAAGATCGTTGATCAGCAGCAGAATGCAGCTGCATTTGCCAAGGAATATGTGGAGAAGGACTTCGATGATGAGAGTGATATCAAGATCATTCGTAGCAAGAAGTTCGGCGTTAAGCCTATGGATCCTGAAGAAGCTTGCGTACAGATGGAGCTTTTAGGACATAATTTCTTCGTATTCATGAATTCTGAGACAGAGCAGATCAATGTGGTTTATAAGAGAAAGGGTAGCACCTACGGTCTTATTGAGCCAGAATTCTAATTGAAGATGCTCTTACAATTGAATATCAATTGAATATGGAATTTTTGAAGGCATCGGGCTTGGCCCGGTGCCTTTTTTATTGAATTGATTGGAAAAAGTCACACCATGGATCAGGTGTCGTGATTATTTTAAAGCAAGTGGGTCGAAGAGTCACATGGCGCCAGTGGTGGTGTGACTATTTTAAAGTAAGTGGGTCGGAGAGTCACATGGTGCGGGAGCTGGTGTGACTTTTTGGGCAAGTGGAGGGAAGAAAGTAACTTGGCCTGCTAGGGCGCGTGACTGAATCAAGGGAAAGATACGAAAGCGTCACAGAGGAGTGAGGCGAATGTGACTCTCCACACGGAAATTAGACAAAAAGCTACGCGGTCGGTAGTAGCGTGTGATTATCTGAAGGAAGTATGGGCAAAAAGTTACGCGGTGGTCGGCAGTGTGTGACTATCTGAAGAAAGTATGGGCAAAAAGCTACGCGAGCTGGATGCACGCGTAGCTTTTTTTATTGAATTGATCGGAAAAAGTCACACCATGGATCAGGTGTCGTGATTATTTTAAAGCAAGTGGGTCGAAGAGTCACATGGCACGTGAGTTGGTGTGACTTTTTTGGCAAGTAGAGGTAAGAAAGTAACTTGGTCGCAATGGCCATGTGACTGAATCAAGGGAAAGATACGAAAGCGTCACAGAGGAGTGAGGCGAATGTGACTCTCCACACGGAAATTAGATAAAAAGCTACGCGGTCGGTAGTAGTGTGTGACTATCTGAAGGAAGTATGGGCAAAAAGCTACGCGAGCAGGATGCACGCGTAGCTTTTTTATTGAATTGGTTGGAAAAAGTCACACCATGGATCAGTTGGTGTGACTATTTTAAAGTAAGTGGGTCGAAGAGTCACATGGCGCCAGTGGTGGTGTGACTTTTTTGGCAAGTAAAGGTAAGAAAGTAACTTGGTCGCAATGGCCATGTGACTGAATCAGTGGAAATCGGTCTAAAAGTCACACCATGAATCAGGTGTCGTGATTATTTTAAAGCAAGTGGGTCGAAGAGTCACATGGCGAGGGAGCAGTCCCAATAGCCACGTGACGGAATCAAGGCTAGGAGCTTACATTGACCTAAGAAGCAAAAGGTGGTAGAATATAGGTTAATTGTAATCATGGGTTATTGTTGCTTATTGGAGCTACTTGGGCAAATTAATAAGAACTTGGGTTAGCTTGAAAGGCATTGAGCTACTGGGGCAAATTAATAAGAACTCAGGTTGGCTTGAAAGGCGTTGAACTACTGGGGTCGAATTCGTTGTAGTTTATTGAGGTTCGAATGAGTAATCCATGGGACGATAGTTAAGGAGACTTGTAATGAACGTAATTGAGAAGATTTTTGGTACGCATAGCCAGAGAGAATTAAAGCGTATCGAACCAATTGTGGATCAGATCGAAGCAATGCAAGAGGAGATGCATCAGCTGAGTGATGAGGAGTTAAAGGATAAGACAAGACAGTTTAAAGAGAGATTAGAAAAGGGCGAGACTTTGGATGATATTCTTCCAGAGGCATTTGCTACAGTACGTGAGGGAGCAAAGCGTTCGATTGGATTGGAACATTATCGTGTGCAGTTGATCGGTGGAGTGATTCTTCATCAGGGCCGTATCGCAGAGATGCGTACTGGTGAAGGTAAGACCTTGGTTTCCACATTACCTGCATATTTGAATGCGTTAGAGGGCAAAGGTGTACTGATTGTTACGGTAAATGATTATCTTGCTAAGCGTGATGCGGAGTGGATGGGTCAGGTACATCAGTTCTTAGGCTTAACCGTAGGCGTGGTATTAAATTCAAGCACTCCGGAAGAGCGTCAGGCCGCCTATAATTGTGATATTACATATGTTACGAATAACGAGCTGGGCTTTGATTATTTGCGTGATAACATGGCAATTTATAAGAAGCAGCTAGTACTTCGCAATCTTCATTATTGCATCATCGATGAGGTGGACTCCGTATTGATCGATGAGGCGAGAACTCCATTAATTGTATCCGGTATGGGTAGCAAATCCACAAAGCTTTACGAGGCTTGTGATATCCTCGCTCGTCAGCTCCAGAAAGGTGAGGGAGACGGCGAACTTTCCAAGATGGATGCCATCATGGGATTGGATGTTAAGGAAGATGGCGACTTCTTAGTAAATGAGAAGGATAAGATTGTCAACTTAACTGCACAGGGTGTAAGTAAGGTAGAGCAGTTCTTCCATATTGAGAATTTGGCAGATCCAGAGAACATTGAATTAGAGCATAATGTAATCCTGGCACTGCGCGCACATTATCTGATGTTTAAGGATCAGGATTATGTGGTAAAGGATGATCAGGTGCTGATCGTTGACGGATTTACCGGACGTATTATGCCGGGCCGTCGTTTCTCCGATGGTTTACATCAGGCGATTGAGGCGAAGGAGCATGTGAAGGTAAAGCGTGAGAGCAAGACCTTAGCAACCATCACATTCCAGAACTTCTTTAATAAATTTGATAAGAAGGCCGGTATGACCGGTACTGCGTTAACAGAAGAGAAGGAATTCCGTGAAATCTATAATTTGGATGTTATCGAGATTCCTACCAATAAGCCAGTACAGCGAGTTGATTTGAATGATGCCGTCTTTAAGACGAAGAATGGCAAATTAAATGCAGTAGTGGACGCTGTTTGCGAGGCGCATAAGAAGGGACAGCCAGTGTTAGTTGGTACCATTACCATCGAGGCTTCCGAAGAGGTAAGTGCGTTACTTCGTAAGCGTGGAATTCCTCATCAGGTATTGAATGCGAAGTTCCATGAGATGGAAGCAGAGATCGTTGCCAAGGCAGGTCAGCATGGTGCAGTAACGATTGCTACGAACATGGCAGGTCGTGGTACGGATATTAAGTTGGATGAGGATGCAAGAGCAGCCGGTGGTCTTAAGATTATCGGTACGGAGCGTCATGAATCCCGTCGAATCGACAATCAGTTGCGTGGTCGTGCAGGTCGTCAGGGTGATGTGGGTGAGTCCCGCTTCTATATTTCCTTAGAAGATGATTTGATGAGACTCTTCGGTTCTGATCGTTTGATGGGCGTCTTTGAAAATCTTGGTGTATCCGAAGATGAGCAGATTGAGCATAAGATGTTATCCAATGCGATTGAAACTGCCCAGAAGAGAGTGGAGAGTAATCATTATGGCATTCGTCGTAATTTGTTAGAGTATGATGAGGTTATGAATGAGCAGCGTGAGATCATCTATGAAGAGCGTCGTAAGGTGCTTGATGGTGAAAATATGCGTGATTCCATCTTAAAGATGGTTACAGATTTTGTAGATAATTCTGTGGATGCAGTAATTAGTGACGAGATTCATGCGGAAGAGTGGGATTACACGGGATTAAATGAGACAATTCTTCCAGTACTGCCACTTAGTGAACCAATTCGTCCTTCGAAAGAGATTACTAAGAAGGAGCAGTTAAAGCAGGTAATTAAGGAACAGGCTGTAAAGCTTTATGAAGCGAAGGAAACAGAAGCTCCAGTTCCAGAAGCAATGCGTGAAGCAGAGCGAGTAATGCTTTTACATGCAATTGATGTTAAGTGGATGAATCATATCGATGATATGGATCAGCTTCGTCAGGGAATTGGTCTTCAGGCTTATGCCCAGCGTAATCCAGTAGTGGAATATAAGATGGCTGGTTTTGATATGTTCGAAGCTATGACGGCTGGAATTGAGGCCGATACCGTGAAGAGTCTGATGCATGTTCAGTTCAAGGTAGAGCAGCCAATCGAGCGTAAGGAAGTTGCTAAGATTACTGGTACCAATAAGGATGAATCCTCTGTAAAGGGCCCTGTAAAGCGTGCTGACAAGAAGATTTATCCAAATGATCCATGTCCATGTGGCAGCGGCAAAAAATATAAGCAGTGCTGCGGCCGAAAACCACAGTAAACTACCGCACGGTATCCATTCGCAACCGAAAATTACAGCACTGAAGCAGACCGCATCAGCAGATTGCATCAGCAGACTGCAATATTGCTTCAGAAAAGCAGATGAAATGCAGTGGTTTACATAGCGACACTGAAGCAGACCGCATCAGCAGGTTGCGTCAGTAGACTGCAATATTGCTTCAGAAAAGCAGATGAAATGTAGTGGTTTACATAGCGACACTGAAGCAGACCGCATCAGCAGGTTGTATCAGTAGACTGCAATGTTGCTTCAGAAAAGCAGATGAAATGTAGTGTTTTACATAGCGACACTGAAGCAGACCGCATCAGCAGATTGCATCAGCAGACTGCAATATTGCGGCAGAAATACATACAGAAAGATGGTGATTACATGGTAGAATTTGACGGTCTCCGTTATCGTATCGGAACCTATAAGGAACCATTAACGAAATTGAGGGATTCACTTTAACTTAGCTGAAAAATCACAGCGGTTGGAGGAAATCCAAAAGTCCATGGAAATGCCTGGTTTCTGGGATGACCCGGACAAATCCCAGGCAATGATGGCAGAGTTAAAGAAATTAAAAGAGAGTATGGATGGCTATGAGAAGCTTTCCACCTACATCCGTGATGCCGAAGAATTCATTGAGCTTGCGGAGGAAGAAGGGGATGCTTCCATGACCACGGAAGTGGAAGATTTGTTGGATCGTTATGATGCTTTATACGATGAGATCTTAATGGCGACTTTGCTTTCCGGCCCTTACGATAAAGACAATGCAATCCTTTCCCTGCATGCAGGTGCGGGTGGAACGGAAAGCTGCGACTGGGCTTCCATGCTACTTCGTATGTATACCCGTTGGGCGGAACGGCACGGATATACGGTGGAAACCCTGGACTATCTAGATGGGGATGAAGCCGGTGTAAAGTCCGTAACCATTCAAATTAATGGCACCAATGCATACGGTTATTTAAAGTCAGAACATGGAGTGCATCGTCTCGTGCGAATCTCTCCATTTAACGCGGCGGGAAAACGCCAGACCTCCTTCGTATCCTGCGAAGTTATGCCGGATATTGAAGATAATATCGATATCGTGATAGATGAGAAGGATCTTCGTATCGATACGTACCGCTCCAGCGGTGCCGGAGGCCAGCATATTAACAAGACATCATCTGCAATTCGTATCACACATTTGCCTACGAACATCGTGGTGCAGTGTCAGAACGAGCGTAGCCAGCACCAGAACAAGGATAAGGCGATGCAGATGTTGAAGGCCAAATTGTATCTGTTAGAGCAGGAAAAGCAGGCTGAGACCAGGGATGGAATCCGTGGCGAGAAGGTGGATAATGGCTGGGGAAGCCAGATCCGAAGCTATGTCCTGCAGCCATATACCATGGTGAAAGATACGAGAACGGCCAAGGAAGTTGCCAATTCGGCCAGCGTCCTGGATGGTAATATTGATCCATTTATTAGCGAGTATTTAAAATGGCTAAGTAACGGGGGTAAGAGCGCGGACGCGGAAGCGTAATCGCAACCAAGTGGGAACGCAACCATGCAGGTACGTCACCATGCAGGTGCGTCACCAAGTGGGAACGCAACCATGCAGGTGCGTCACTATGCAGTTACGTCACTAAGTGGGAACGCAACCATGCAGGTGCGTCACTATGCAGGTACGTCACCAAGTGGGAACGCAACTATGCAGGTGCGTCACTATGCAAATGTGTCACAAGCTCAAGCGTACATTTATATTCATATTGGGAGGGACAAAGTATGGCATCATTTGAAAAACCAGTAGTGTTCGATGTGGGAAGCCAAAAATATGGCGTGGATATCAACTGCGTATCTGCGATTGAGCAGTATGCAAACGTGGTTCCGGTGCCTAATTCGGTGGCTTACATCAAGGGAATTATTAATCTTCGAGGCGAAGTGGTTCCTGTCTTCGATCTACATAAGAAGTTCGGAATCCCAATGAATGGCGCCTCCACCGCAGCCATGAAGATGATCGTGGTTAAGGTTGGTGATTTGCTTATCGCCCTGGAAGTGGACAGCGTTTCTGAGATTCATGATATTCCAGCGGAGAATCTTATGCCTTTGCCAAGAATCGTGCAAAATGCTGAGATTTCTTACTTTACCCATGTTGGTAATGCCAATGGAACACTGATTCTTATGATTGATGTGGAAAATCTGTTGACTGCGGAAGAAAAATCCAATCTTCAGGATATGAAAGAGGAATTAGAAAAATGATGAAGCCGTTGGAACGTGGTGCGGGCATTTTGATGCCGATTAGTAGTTTTCCTTCCCTATATGGGATTGGTACCATGGGAAAGGATGCATATGCATTTGTGGATTTTCTTAGAAAGTCCCATCATCACTATTGGCAAGTTCTGCCCCTGGGTCCAACTAGCTTTGGCGACAGTCCTTACCAGGGTCCTTCCACTTTTGCGGGAAATCCTTATTTTATTGATTTGGAAACGCTGATTGAGGAGGGGCTGTTAACCAAGGAGTATGTGGAGAGTTTTGACTGGGGGGACCGCCTGGACAAATGTTTAATCTCCTATGATAAATTGTTCGAAGCCCGATATGAGGTGCTTCGTACCGCCTTTACCAATAGCAAGCATAAGGAAACGAAGGAATATCAGGATTTCCTTCGTGAGAATGCGGATTGGCTGGAGGATTATGCACTTTTTATGGCGGTGAAACTCTACCATAAGAATGCGGATTGGTCTATTTGGAAGGATGATATTCGTTTCCGTAAGCCGGGTGCTGTGGAACGGTATCGTGATATTTGTAAAACGGATGTGGAGTTTTTTAGCTTCCTACAGTTTAAGTTTTTTGAGCAATGGAATCGGTTGAAGAAGTATGCCAATGATTTGGATATTGAAATTATTGGTGATGTTCCGATTTATGTTGCATTTGATTCGGCGGATGTGTGGTCCAATGCCAAGGAATTTTTATTGGATGAGAATTTGACGCCGACGAAGGTAGCGGGTGTACCACCGGATGCGTTCTCGGATCTTGGTCAGAAGTGGGGAAATCCACTGTATGACTGGAAGAAGATGGAGGAGAATCATTTTGACTGGTGGCGAAGAAGAATCACGGCTGCTACGAAATTATATGATGTGATCCGAATTGATCATTTCCTTGGAATTGCGAAATACTACATGATCCCGGCAGAGGATGAGGATGCTCGCAAGGGTGAATATGCCATGGGACCGGGACAGAAGTTACTGGATGTGGTGAATGCAGCTCTTGGGGAGAAGAAATTGATCGCGGAAGACTTAGGCGTGCATATTCCTGAAGCCAGCAAATTACTGGAAGAAAATCATTATCCCGGTATGAAGGTGTTGGAATTTGCTTTTGGTGGTGACCGAAAGAATGAGCATCTTCCGATGAATTACCGAAATCCTAATTGTGTTGTCTATGGAGGAACCCATGACAATGAGACACTTCTTGGATTCTTGAAGGATCGGGACGACTGGGAATTACGGTATGCTTATGATTATCTTGGTACCAGGGATAAGTTGGAGATGGTTACAGCCATGTTACGACTGGCCTATGGAAGTATTGGAAATGTGGTGATTTTCCAGGTACAGGATTTGCTCCGTCAGGATAATTTTGCCAGAATGAATTTCCCATCCACCATGGGAAGTAACTGGCGCTGGAGAATGTGGCCGGGGGCTCTTGGTGAGAAGGAGTTAATGGAACTTGCCTTCTTAGCTTACGTATTTGATCGGGAACTTCATTCGACGAAGTCCGAGAAGGATGTGGAGCTGATTATGAAGGCCAAGGGAGATCCGGAAGTTCTTGAAGCGTTGAAGCAGGAAGCTGCTGAACAAGCACTGAAGGAGGCCCAAAAGGCTTTGGAAGCGGCGCAGAAAGCGGCACAGGAGGCGGCGCTTCAGGAAAGTGCCAAAGTGCAAGATGATAAAGAGGCTGTGGGTGGAGCCTTTCTATAACCGTCAGCATACCCTATACTTAAGAACAGGTAAAGAATGGGTATGACTATATAATACGAGGGAGCAGTATGCAGGAGAAGGACAATTATTATGTAGTGAAGCAGAAAGCTTTGCCGGAAGTACTTCTAAAGGTCGTGGAAGCAAAACGACTACTTGATACGCATAAGGCCATGACAGTGCAGGAAGCCACGGAAGTGGTGGATCTGTCGAGAAGTTCCTTTTATAAATACAAAGATGATATCTTTCCATTTCGTGATGATACGCGAGGAAAGACATTAACCTTAGTAATCCAGGTGGAGGATGTTCCTGGATTCTTATCCCAGATTTTAAAGAAAATTGCGGAATTTAAGGCCAATGTGCTTACAATTCATCAGACAATTCCTATTAATGGCATTGCAACTCTTACCTTAAGTATTGAGTTGTTAAGTGAGAATGGGGATGCGGAAGATTTGATTGTGGAATTGGAGCAGGTGGAAGGCGTTCATTACGTGAAAATTCTTGCAAGAGAGTAGTGGGGATTCTCATATGCGTATTGGATTTAATACAATGTTTTTGTAGCATTTGCAGAGAGAATCTGATAAATTAGATAAATATTCAGTAATTCAGGCGTTTTGCCTTAAATATAAATTTTAAAGATAAATGGAGGAGTTTATGGTAAATATTGCGGTATTAGGTTATGGTACAGTTGGTTCCGGTGTGGTTGAAGTTATGGGAACGAACCAAGAGTCTATTAATCAGAAGGCTGGTACTGAAATCAACATTAAGTATGTGTTAGATTTAAAGGATTTTCCCGGAGATCCGGTACAGGACAAGATTGTTCATGATATTGATGTGATTTTACAGGATGATTCCGTTGGCGTTGTTGTGGAAGTTATGGGCGGTATTGAGCCTGCTTACACATTTGTAAAGAAGGCATTAGAGGCTGGTAAGAGTGTTGTTACTTCCAACAAGGCTTTGGTTGCAAAGCACGGTGCTGAATTATTAAAGATCGCTCGTGAGGCCAATCTGAACTTCTTATTTGAAGCTTCTGTTGGTGGCGGTATTCCGATTATTCGTCCATTAAATCTTTCGTTGACTTCCGATGAAATCGTGGAGATTTCCGGTATTTTAAATGGTACTACTAATTATATCCTGACAAAGATGGATAAGGAAGGTCTTGCATTTGATGCCGTATTAAAGGATGCACAGGAGAAGGGCTACGCAGAGCGCAACCCTGAGGCAGATGTGGAAGGATATGATTCCTGCCGTAAGATTGCAATTCTTTCTTCTTTAGCATATGGCAATCAGGTGGATTTCGAGGATATTCACTGTGAAGGTATTACCAAGATTAGCGAAATGGATTTCAAGTATGCTTCTGCTCTTGGTAAGTCCATCAAGTTAATTGGACGTAGTACTCAGGAGAATGGCAAGGTTTCTGCGATTGTTGCTCCTTATATGATTGATGCAAGTCACGTATTTTATGCTGTAAATGATGTAATTAACGGAATTAACATCAAGGGTAATATGGTTGGCGATCTGACATTTGTTGGTGCAGGTGCAGGTAAGCGACCTACAGCTAGTGCGGTTGTTACTGATGTGGTAGATTGTGCGAAGAACCCAGGTGTAAATATTATGGGTGGATGGAATCCTGAGAAGTTAGAGCTTGTTCCATTTGAAGAGATGGAAGCTGTGTTCTATGTTCGTGTGAAGGGTTCTGTTGAAGAGAAGTTAAGAGATGTGGAAAATGCTCTTGGTAAGGTTGCTTCTGTAGTTACTTTGGATGGCGTATCTGAAGAATTTGCAGTAGTTACTGCTCCTTTAAAGGAAGGCTTCTTTGAGAAGAAATCAAGAACGCTTGATCGTGTAATTAATAGTATCCGTATTTGGTAAGATAGGAGGCCGTTATGGCAAGAGAGAAAGTCATTGTCATTGACTTTGGTGGACAGTACAATCAGTTGGTTGCACGTCGTGTTCGTGAATGTAATGTGTATTGTGAGATTTATTCTTACAAGACGGAGATTGAGAAGATTAAGGCCATGAATCCTAAGGGAATTATCCTGACAGGGGGTCCTAATTCTTGTTATGAAGAAGGTGCACCAACCTATTCCAAGGAACTTTTTGAATTGGGTGTTCCAGTTCTTGGACTTTGCTATGGTGCTCAGTTAATGATGCATGTTCTTGGCGGTAAGGTGGAGAAGGCTCCAGTTCGTGAGTATGGTAAGACCAAAACCTATATCGATGGTGCCAAGGATAGCTTATTTGCTGGCGTAGAAGATGAGACCATTGTATGGATGAGTCATTTCGATTATATTAGTAAGATTGCTCCAGGATTTGAGGTTATTGCTCATACTGCAGATTGTCCAGTGGCAGCTGCAATGAATTCAGAGAAGAATTTATATGCGATTCAGTTCCATCCTGAAGTTCTTCACAGTGTACGTGGTAAGGAAATTCTTCACAATTTCGTACGTAATATCTGTGATACTGCAGGAGATTGGAAGATGGATTCTTTCGTAGAGAATTCGATTCAGGAAATCCGCAAAAAGGTTGGAGACGGTAAGGTGTTACTTGCTCTTTCCGGTGGTGTGGATTCTTCTGTTCTTGCTGCTTTACTTGCGAAGGCAATCGGAAAGCAGTTAACTTGTGTATTCGTAGATCATGGTCTTCTTCGTAAGAATGAAGGGGATGAAGTAGAAGGTGTATTCGGTAAGAGTGGTACTTTCGATATTAATTTCATCCGTGTCAATGCACAGGAGCGTTATTATGCAAAACTTGCTGGTGTTACAGAACCAGAAAGAAAGCGTAAGATCATCGGAGAAGAGTTTATTCGTGTCTTCGAAGAGGAAGCTAAAAAGATCGGTGCTGTAGATTTCCTTGCTCAGGGTACGATTTATCCTGATGTTGTGGAGTCCGGTCTTGGCGGTGAATCCGTTGTAATCAAGTCCCACCACAATGTAGGCGGTCTTCCTGATTTCGTAGATTTTAAGGAGATTATTGAACCTCTTCGTGATCTTTTCAAAGATGAGGTTCGTAAGGCTGGTCTGGAACTTGGGCTTCCAGATTATTTAGTATATCGTCAGCCATTCCCAGGTCCAGGACTTGGTATTCGTATTATCGGTGAAGTTACTGCAGAGAAGGTTCGTATCGTTCAGGATGCTGACTTTATCTACCGTGAAGAAGTTGGTAAGGCAGGTCTTGCTAAGCTTCCAGATCAGTATTTTGCAGCACTTACCAATATGCGTTCTGTTGGTGTGATGGGTGATGAGAGAACCTATGATTATGCAGTTGCTCTTCGTGCAGTAGAAACTGTGGATTTCATGACCGCAGAGGCTTCTGAAATTCCATTTGAAGTGCTTCAGAGGGTTATGAGTCGTATCATTAATGAAGTGAAGGGTGTCAATCGTGTATTCTACGATTTAACCAGTAAACCGCCAGGAACGGTGGAGATGGAATAAATTGAAAACATCCCGCAAGCCTTGAAAATATTGGGTTTGCGGGATGTTTTTTTGCCTTTTGAGTACAATTTGAGTACAAAATCTATTATTTCTTCTTTTTTGAACTGTCAAGCAGGGCATTTCGTTTTGCTAT
>JAILGS010000017.1 GCA_024696615.1 Lachnospiraceae bacterium | reverse complement strand
TCTCAAATACTGCACGAGCGGCCTTCTTCTGATTTCCTTCCATGGAATCGTCCGCATCATCCATGGAATCATCCCAGGAGACAAGACGTTTTTCGAAATCTTCCATTTTATTATAAACTGCAAGAGCGCCACAGTTAGGGCAGTTTCGTCCCTCTGTGAAGCTAGTACCACATTTTTCACAAATCATGTGCTATCCTACCTTATATCCTAATATCCTACGAATTTCATGGTTGTTATTATACTATACTTTGAAATAAGAAAAAATCCCCTCCACATTTGCTTGTGGAAGGGATGATTCCTGTCTAATAAAACGTTCTTCTTAGAAAGTGAACTTATCAGCAAAATATGCATCCAATTCATCAATCTTAACACGAACCTGCTCCATGGTATCACGGTTACGGATGGTAACTGCATGATCTTCTTCGGAGTCGAAATCGTAAGTGATGCAGAATGGAGTACCAATCTCATCCTGACGACGATATCTCTTACCGATGTTTCCACGATCATCAAATTCGCAATTATACTTCTTAGAAAGCTCTGCAAAGATCTTCTCTGCCGGCTCACTTAACTTCTTAGAAAGTGGAAGCACACCAATCTTTACTGGAGCAAGTGCTGGATGGAAATGCAATACGGTACGCACATCTCCCTCTGCAATCTCTTCTTCATCATATGCAGCACATAAGAATGCTAAAGTTACACGATCTGCACCAAGGGATGGCTCGATAACGTATGGAATATACTTTTCCTTGGTCTCATCGTCAAAGTAGTTCATATCCTCACCGGATACATTCATATGCTGAGTTAAGTCGTAGCTGGTACGATCTGCGATACCCCATAACTCACCCCATCCAAATGGGAATAAGAACTCGATATCGGTAGTACCCTTGGAATAGAAGCTAAGCTCTTCCGGATCATGATCACGAAGTCTCATCTCATCTTCCTTAATACCAAGAGAAAGTAACCAATCACGGCAGAATCCTCTCCAATACTGGAACCACTCAAGGTCCGTATCAGGCTTGCAGAAGAACTCTAATTCCATCTGCTCGAACTCTCTGGTACGGAATGTAAAGTTACCAGGAGTGATCTCATTACGGAAGGACTTACCAATCTGTCCAATACCGAATGGAATCTTCTTACGAGAAGTTCTCTGTACATTCTTAAAATTAACGAAGATACCCTGTGCGGTTTCCGGACGAAGATATACCGTATTCTTCGCATCTTCCGTAACACCCTGGAAAGTCTTAAACATCAGATTGAACTGACGAATATCTGTAAAATTATGCTTACCACAAGAAGGACAAGCTATCTGATGATCATCGATGAACTTCTTCATCTCTTCCTGGGACCAACCATCCACGGAAGATTCCAAGGTAAAGTTATTATCAGCAGCCCAGTCTTCAATAACCTTATCCGCTCTAAAACGCTCATGGCATTCCTTACAATCCATCAAAGGATCGGAGAATCCGCCAAGATGTCCGGATGCAACCCAGGTCTGTGGATTCATTAAAATCGCACAATCCACACCCACATTGTATGGATTTTCCTGGATGAACTTCTGCCACCAAGCCTTCTTGACATTATTCTTAAGTTCTACACCAAGATTACCGTAATCCCAAGTATTAGCAAGACCACCATAGATCTCAGAACCTGGATACACAAAACCTCTGGACTTGGCAAGAGCCTGAATCTTTTCCATTGTCTTTTCCATCATCATTTACCTCTTCTATTCTTTCATCACATATTGCTTCCTATTTTTCTTGAAGCATTCTCATTCCGATCCTATACAAATGTGTCATAACACTTTCGGACTGACTCAATCTAATATTCTACCCAAAGAAGTGCCATATTTCAAGATGTTTTTTATATTCTTATCATAAGATATGGCTTTTTAAGAAAGTATATAGCTGTGCCATAAGAATTCCATTTTTTAGATAGTCTACAATCTCGTCATGAGATTTAACATCTCTAAGGATTTTAGTTCCCGGTCGATACTAAGGAGTGCAAGGCGCTCCATGATCACCCTTAGTTCATTTAACACATCCGGTGTCACCGTAAAGGAAAAGAGTTTTCCCACATTGGCAGTGATAATAAACTGCAGTGCATAAAGGGTGGATTGCTTCATGGACACAGCATCCAGGATGGATTTTCCACAATCCTTACAGAACACTTCTCCCCTGGCAGCACCAAAATACTCCAGATGCTCTTCTGTTCCACATCCGCCGCAATGAAACATTTGCGGATAGGAGCCGTGAAATACCATCATCTTTAATTCCACGATGTATCGCACCAGATCGTGGGGGATTTCCGGCTTCTTTAAGGCCTTAAAGGCTGCATAGAGAAGGTTTAGTTCATTTTGCGCATCCATATTCTCGTAAGTGTAATAATCCGCCAGCTCCAAAAAATAAAAGCCGTAGTATACCACATCCAGATCCGTGGTGATTTCCTGAAAATACTGGTCAATCTCCACACTATCAATACTATTGGAAGTCCGGCCCTCATAGATTTTAAACCTTCCAAAGCAAAAAGGATTGGTCACGCCCATGAGGGGACTGTTCATCCGCCTTGCGCCACGAGCAAAGGCGCTGATTTTCCCCCGCTCCTTGGTCAATATCGTGACACGACGATCATAATCCCCCACCGGTATGGAGGCTAACACCATGCCTGTCACAACGATTTGCTCCGCCATCCCGGCTCCTTTCTCGACTTGCTGTTCCTTCGATTCGATGTTATTGCGACTCGCTGCTATTGCGACTCGATGTCCCTTCGACTCGATGCTATTGCGAGTCAAATGTCCTACAACTCGAAGGTCTTCTTCGCATCATATCCGAAGTTCTTCACCAAGGACTCGTTATCCCGCCATTCTTTGCGCACCTTGACGAATAATTTCAAATTCACCTTGGACTCTAAAAGTCGCTCAATCTCGTATCTGGCATTGGTTCCAATCTTCTTTAACATGGAACCGCCCTTACCGATAATAATTCCCTTATGGGAGTCACGCTCACAGATAATGGATGCGTCGATATCCCACATACTTCCGTCCTTGCGCTGTTTCATGGTTTCGATGGTAACTGCAATTCCGTGAGGAATTTCATCATTTAAAGCATGTAAGGATTTTTCACGGATCACCTCGGCCACAATTTGACGCAGTGGCTGATCCGTTAAGGTATCCTCATCATAATATAATGGACCATAAGGAAGATACTTAAAAATCACATTCAGGAGTTCCTCGGTATTTTCTCCCGTTCTTGCAGACAGTGGAATGATCTCTGCAAATGGAAGCAATTCCTTATACGTATCGATAAATCCAAAGATTTCATCCTTCTTTACCATATCGATTTTATTAATCACCAGAACCACAGGCTTCTTGGAATCTTTTAAAATTCGAACAATTTGCTGTTCTCCAACTCCCACATAGGTGGTTGGCTCCACTAACCAAAGCACTAAATCCACATCATCGATGGCCTTTACTGCCGTATCCACCATGTAATCTCCAAGCTTATTCTTGGATTTGTGAATGCCCGGGGTATCCACAAAAATCACCTGTCCACGTTCTTCCGTATATACGGTACGGATCTTATTTCTTGTGGTCTGTGGCTTATTGGAGGTGATGGCCACCTTCTGTCCAATAAGCTGATTCATTAACGTGGACTTTCCCACATTGGGGCGACCAAGAATCGTTACAAATCCACTCTTTGTTTCAAAAGAACCGTTTCCGTCCTGCTGATTCATCATATTCATATTATCCAATCAATTTCTCCATTCTACTACATTTGCTCTTAAGCTAAGGCACTTCCACATGCGCAGTCTCGACGACATACGAAGGCACTTCCACATGCGTAGTCTCGACGACATACGAAGGCACTTTCTACATTTATGAGAGGTTCTCCAGTCGATCAAACAGCGCCGCATCCGCCTTGATGGCTTCACTATTTCCCACAACCACCAGATAATCGTCATCGATCACTTTCTGGATGGCAGGGGCCAGGGCGCGAATATCTTCCTGGGTCGCATTTAAAATCTGCATACGCTCCTTGCGAATATCCTCCAAAGTCCGGCCGCTCATAAAGATATTATAAGAGCGATGCCCCGCGCTACGAGGGGTGAGAGGCATATCAATATCACCGATGGTACCGATGATGTATTTGGTCATATCCCGCTCCGTTACGGTAAAATTCTTCACATATTCCGCCGCATTCTGGAAAATCTCATTGGTCTTTCCCACGTTCGGATCCCGGTAGGACACCATGTAAGAATTTCCATTGCCGCTAAAGGCACTCATACAGCCATAGGCGCCGCCCTTGACACGAACATTGAGCCATAAATATTCATACCCAAAGATGGTGCGAAGGATGGTGAAGGTTCCTTGACTTGGCATCACATCGAGGAAATTACCAAAACGCGCAACGTAATTGACCTGGGAAGAGGTCATATAGCCGATTTTCTCCTTCTTTGGCTGAAATTCACGCTTGGCATCCGCCTTTTCTTCCTTCGGCTCCCGCTCCTTGATCCATTGCAAATGTGACTCAAACAGTGGTTTTACCTTCTGATACCCATCTTCATCACAGGTAAGCCCCATGACCACATTTGCTTTACAAAAGATGAATGCCACCGCTTCCTGCATCTTGGCAATTACTTCTTCTTTATGCTCTTCAAAATGCTCATCCAATTCCGTAATGAACCGATAGAAGGACAATCCGCCCATCTTATCGTTGTAATAATCCATTGGACTAAACTGGCTTGCAGCCTGGCCAATGGCGATGGAATGTCCTGTTCCATTGATCTGTGCCTGCATTCTTCCGCGCTGCTCAGAAACGATCTCATGCAGACGCTTCTCATCCCGGAAGTTGGTACTGCCAAGAATTTCCTGCACTAAGTTCAGGGAATATTCCACATCCTCATACATGGCACGGCCGGAAACTGAAATCATCATGCGATATTTCTGATAATCCTTGGCATCCCCGTATGGAGTGTAATATACGCCAAGACCGCCGGTTCTAGCATGAATCGCAGTAAACAGATCCCGGTAATGATATTTTTCCGTGCTCATCAATCCCATACAACGCACCGCTAAGGATGCATATGGAAGCAGTTCTTCCGGAACTTTCTTCATATCATAATCAAATCGATAATAGCAAATTCCATTGGTAAAAAGATTACTGAAACATACGGTCTGGTCGTTCATGGTGCGAAGATCGATATAGACTTTGCGTGGTTCCACCTTTAAATCTTCCCGGCGTAACATCGGAATCGTTTCCAATTCTTCCGGTGTGGAAGGCTCGTCCTGGTATTCTTTCAAATGTTTTGTCTTAGCTATCATTTCTTCCAAATCCGCATCTGACAAGGACTTCTTATATTCTTCTAATTCTTTCTTCGTCTTTTCTTCCTTGGCCTTCGTTAGTTCCTCCACCGGACGCAGAGTTACCAAGGCTGCATGGGTATTGTCAAGCAAATAGGTCTGAATGATATTTTCAAAATATCCCGTAGAAATCTTCTTTTTAAAAGAATCATAGATTTCATTAAGCTCCAAATGCAGATATGGCTTGGCATCATCATATAACCAGGAATCTAACGCAACCAGGCCATAATTTAATCCCTTGGGCGTACTTCCATAGTCCGCTTCACGATATCGGAATTCATAATAGTTAATTCCTGCAGCCAAAGCCTCCGGATTGATTCCTTCCCGCACCACATCTTCTAATGTTTTGCGGATAATCTGTAAGAATTCCTCCCGGCGATTTTCATCCGCATCCCTTGCCACGATGGAATAAACCGGCTGATACATGGAAGGATCCAGTGATCCATAGACTTCCGTTCCAATCCCCGCATCCACTAAGGCCTGCTTGACGGGAGCTCCCGGTGCAGAAAATAGCGCAAAATCCAGAATTTCGAAAGCTTCTCCAAGCTCCTTTTCCAGCGCATTTCCCACCACCACATTGTAGGAAAGAATGGCTTTTTCTTCCACATCCTCCCCCTCGTTCACCGCGTACTCTGCCACCACATCCCTCGTCTTAGCAAATGCAGTCTGAGGCTTAATGGTAGTATCGATGTCAATCTGATCATAATGACAAAGATATTCTTCATCCAAATAAGTCAAATATTCTTCCACATCCAAATCACCATACAGATAGATATAACTATTGGATGGATGATAATAAGTGGAATGGAATTTTAAGAATTCCTCATAACTTAACTGTGGGATTGCCTCCGGATCTCCACCGGATTCAAATCCATAAGCATTATCCGGGAACAAAGTCTTCGTAACCAAACTCTGTAACTGATCATCCGGATCCGACAGTGCTCCCTTCATCTCGTTATAAACCACGCCATTATAGGTTAACTCCCCGTCCTTCTCAAAAAGCTCATAATGCCATCCTTCCTGACGGAAAATCTCTTCTCTCTCATAAATATTTGGATGAAATACCGCATCCAGATACACATCCACGATATTATGGAAATCCACATCATTGCAGCTTGCCACAGGATATACCGTCTTGTCCGGATAGGTCATGGCATTTAAGAAGGTATTCAATGATCCCTTACATAATTCTACAAATGGGTCCTTCGCTGGATATTTCTTCGAGCCGCATAATACGGAATGTTCTAAGATATGTGTAAGACCAGTATCATTCACTGGTGGTGTACGAAAACCGATGGAAAATACTTTATTATCATCGTCATTGGATAAGATCAGGACTCTGGCACCAGTTTTCTTATGCTTGCACAGATATCCTGTAGAATTTAAATCTTTTAAAAAATGCTCTTCTACTAATTCATAATTTTTGTTGTGAATTGGCATCTTATTCTCCTTTTTCGATTAGTCTGCTGTACTCGCTTTATATAGATACTTTATATAGATACGATACTTTATTTTTAAAGATACAATACCCTATTTTTAAAGATACAATACTTTATTTTACTCCAAAACCCCAAAAGATTCAATGAACCAGCCGTGAAAGTAAGATAATGTCACGCGGCCTCTGGCATGCAAGTAGCATTTTAGCTTGCTTTCCCTCATTCTGTCACTCCTCGATACCTGGCTCGTAGCATTTTACGTATAAAAGCAAGATAAAGTCACGCGGCCTCTGGCCTCGCGTGACTTTTACGCCCACTTTCAGCTATATAATCACTCCACCCCTATGGCCCCGTGACTTTTTCGTTCGCTTGCTTTTATTTTGTCACTTGGCGATACCTGGGGCGTAGCATTTTCGCTTGCTTTCCCTCATTCTGTCACTCCTCGATACCTGGCGAGTAGCATTTTCGCTTGTTTTCTTTTATTTTGTCACTTGGTGATACCTGGGGCGTAGCATTTTCGCTTGCTTTCCCTCATTCTGTCACTCCTCGATCACTGACTCGTAGCATTTCACGTATAAAAGCAAGTAAGAATCACACGACCCAACCATACACGTAGCATTTTACGTAAAAAAGCAAGATAAAGTCACGCGGCCTCTGGCCTCGCGTGACTTTTATGCCCACTTTCAGCTATATAATCACTCCCCCCCTATGGCACCGTGACTTTTTCGCTCGCTTGCTTCCATTCTGTCACTCCTCGATCACTGAGGCGTAGCATTTTTACTTGCTTTCCCTCATTCTGTCACTCCTCGATCCCTTGCTCGTAGCATTTTCGCTTGCTTTCCCTCATTCTGTCACTCCTCGATCACTGGCTCGTAGCATTTTCGCTTGCTTTCCCTCATTCTGTCACTCCTCGATCACTGGCTCGTAGCATTTTACATATAAAAGCAAGTAAGAATCACACGACCCAACCATGCAAGTAGCATTTTACGTATAAAAGCAAGTTAAAGTCACGCGGCCCCTGGCCTCGCGTGACTTTTACGTCCACTTTCAGCTATATAATCACTCCACTCCTATGGCCCCGTGATTTTTTCGCTCGCTTGCTTTTATTTTGTCACTTGGTGATACCTGGGGCGTAGCATTTTCGCTTGCTTTCCCTCATTCTGTCACTCCTCGTTCACTGGCTCGTAGCATTTTACGTATAAAAGCAAGTAAGAATCACACGTCCCAACCATGCAAGTAGCATTTCACGTATAAAAGCAAGTAAGAATCACACGTCCCAACCATGCAAGTAGCATTTTACGTATAAAAGCAAGATAAAGTCACGCGGCCTCTGGCCTCGCGTGACTTTTATGCCCACTTTCAGCTATATAATCACTCCACCCCTATGGCCCCGTGACTTTTTCGCTCGCTTGCTTCCATTCTGTCACTCCTCGATCACTGAGGCGTAGCATTTTTACTTGCTTTCTTTTATTTTGTCACTTGGCAATACATGGCTCGTAGCATTTTCGCTTGCTTTCCCTCATTCTGTCACTCCTCGATCACTGGCTCGTAGCATTTTACGTATGAAAGCAAGTAAGAATCACACGTCCCAACCTTGCAAGTAGCATTTTACGTATGAAAGCAAGTAAGAATCACACGCCTTACCGTGCTCGTAGCATTTTACCCATGAAAGCAAAATAAAGTCACAAGTCCCCACCTATCAAGTAACATTTGATATCTCATGAATTATAATTGACATCATAACATTCCTATGCTAGGATACATGTCGTACAAATGAATATACTTCAGGGCAGAGTGAAAGCGAAAGCTTAATTCTCGACCGGTGGTGATGTAGAAGCGATTCCTTATGGTAAGCGAAGGAACCAAATGCTACGAGTCCACGAGCGAAAGCAGATTGGGTTAGAATCCCGAACCGACAGTATAGTCTGGATGAAAGAAGAATGAACATCGTATATTACGTAGGATGCAGCACTTCGCTGTTTTGTGGTATATCCGATTGTATATGTAGCCCTGTGAATTTCACAGGGCTTTTTTTTCTTA
>JAILGS010000086.1 GCA_024696615.1 Lachnospiraceae bacterium | reverse complement strand
GAAGAGGAAGAGGACACGGATCCGAACCATATCTATCTTTTAGATGGTCGTCTGATGGTGGTGGATATTGGCAGCGGTGCTTCGGAGAATATCGGCTATTATTCCCAGTGGGCGGGAAAACGTGTGGCCTGGTATGGGGACAGTCTGACAGAATTATATTATCACTGTTCTCTTGTGAATCAGTATTTTGGACTGGCTGCTTATAACTGTGGAACCAGGGGAGCAACGGTTTCCACACATACCGTATCCGCTCTATGTACGAAGATTCGAATGAAATTATATATTGGATATATTCCTTCCGATGTGGAAGCCATCTTTATTATGGCGGGTACCAATGACTGGATGCAGAATGTTCCACTGGGAACGAAGATCTTAACGCGTGATGCTACCGGTGCAGTGAATACGGATTCCACCACCTTCTATGGGGCATGCCATCTGATGTTTAGTCATCTTCGGGAATTATATCCGAATGCCAAGATTGTGGTCTTTGGTACTCCTATGGCCATGAATGCGGATGGACTCTATAATGCGCTGGGACTTAGTGCAGCGGACTATGGGAATGCCATGTGTGAGATTGCTAATATGTGGGGAATTGAGAATTTTAATATTGGTGAATGCATCCAGGTGAATTTAACCAATTGTGTTCATGGGGATGGATATATGTATGAACAGCTGCATTTTCTGGAGATTCCAAGCCGTCGTGCTGCGGATGCCATTATCCAGAAACTCTGCACTACACCTTACCAGGAAGGCAGGTGATGCTCGTGACGACGGAACAGAAAGTTCTTTTTGTATGCCTTGGTATTTTTGGATGTTTATTCCTTACCCTGGCAGTTTTAATTTATCAGGATCGCCCTGGGCGTTATCGTTATGCCGAGGAAGAAGCGGTAGCAGGCGGAAATTCCGTTACCATCGAAAGTGTTGGAGTAAGTGATTTTGTGGATACTTGGGTGGCAGAAACGAAAGAAGCACAGACTACAGAATCCGTGAAAGATACCCAAGGAAAGGAAGAAATCACTACAGAAGTTTCTACAAGTGCTATAGATTCCATCGTTATCCCAGCGGGAGCCAATGAAGTAGTATTAACGAAGGAACAAAGTGATGCTATGAAGGACAATGCCTCCAATATTACCCATGGGGAAGAAAGTACCACGGCAGAAGCTATCATGGAGAAGATGGACGGCGAAGGAGGGGCACCCAATATGCCAGGACCGGGCGTAGATGGAACGGCTCCAGCCATGCAGGGACCGGGGGGAGATGGAACGACTCCAAATATGCCAGGACCTGTAGGTCCAACGGATGGGAATGCCACCTCTTTTAATACAGTGGGAAGCACTACTACCAAAATTCCCGTATCCACAAATGGAGTGCGGGGAGTGACGACAACGGATAATTTCATCGCCTCTAGTGGTACAACGGAACCTGTCAGTGGAACCAATGCAGGAACTGCCAGTGCTAGTGGAAAGAATCTTTTATTCTACTCCTACTGGGCGGGAAAGAAAGTAGCCTGGTATGGGGATGGAACCAGCCGTGCTGCAACACATATTTCTTTGGTGAATCAGTATTTTCAGTTTGATTCTACGATCATCAGCAATGCCAATCTGACCATTGCGGGGAGTGCCAATTCCCAGGCACTGAATTATACTGCAATTCCCAAGGATGTGAAGGCCATTCTTATTATGGCCGGATATAATGATTGGAAGAACAACATTCCTTTAGGAAATGCGAAAGTATCCGTGAATCAGCAACAGAAAGTTACCAATTCCATGGATAATTACTATGGTGCATGCCATCATATGTTTGAAAATCTTGCTACCTCCTATCCGAATGTGTATATTTTAGTACTTGGATCACCGGTATTAAATACCGAGGAGGCACAACAAAAGAATGCTTTGGGATTGACCATACAGGATTATAGTAAGGCGCTATGCGAAGCGGCTGGTGTATGGGGAGTCCAGGCTGTGGATCTGTCCAACATAACGACGGAAGAATATGCATCCATGGTTCAACAATTATCAACGGTTCAAGAGAATTTTCGCTTATTAGTAGCTGGAATCATTCAGGAAATCTGTAACCGTAAATTATATTCATACTAATACATGGGGAGAATGTATTATGGGATTAAAGGAACTTCGTATGCGTGGATTATCAAGAAATCAGTTAAAATTAATAGCTATTACGGCCATGGTCTGCGATCATTTTGCATGGGGATTTTTAGATTTTATGTCCCCATTAGCACAGGTATTACATGTGATTGGACGCTTTACTCTGCCAATCATGTGCTTCTTTATTGCGGAAGGATTTCGACATACCTCGGATCTTCGACGATATATCGAACGCATGGTAAGCTTTTGGATTCTGTCCATGGTGCCATTCTATATTTTCTTTTCCTTTGAATACGACTATCGACAGAATATTATCTTCGATTTGTTATTAGCCTTACTGGCACTTGCCGTATTGGAACATAAAGCATGGAACAAAGTGATTCGAGGACTTCTTTTGACCTTATTAATTGCCACCTCCATGTGGATTGGCGGATGGATAATCATGCCGATCCTCTACACCATTGCTTTTTACTATGGAAGGAATTTTAAAGAGCAGGCGAAGTGGATTATTATTCTCACGGTTTTGCTGCAGGTAATTCTACAGATTACCATCTATATCAATAATTACGTGTGCCACTTTTCCCATTATGAATGGCAGTGGTATGAGAGAGTATATTTGCTGGGATTTGTCCTTCCATTACTGGTTCTTCGTTATTACAATGGGGAACGGGGAAAGCCGGAACTTCCCAAGTACTTCTTCTACTCATTTTATCCATTACATTTTTGCGTATTAGCTTCGTTACAGTATGTGCTGTATCATTTTGAATTACAGCAATTTTATATTTGGATGCATGTGGTGGCACTGCTTTTTAGTATCTTCATTTTGTTACTGGTATGCGTGGCCAAACCATCGAGAGCCCAGGTGGGCATTTTAATGTTCGCCGCCTTTGGAATTGTGTATGAGTTTGGATTTTTAATGGAGATTACTTCCTGTACCACGGAGGCATTTCTTCGTGCAACCACCATGGAGTACTTTGGCGAGGTGATGTTAATTCTCGGCGTGACCATGTTTATACGAGAATTCTGTCATCTGGCAGTTCCATACTATGTATTTGCCATGGAATGCGTGGCAGGTATGGTAAGCATGTATTGGCTTGCAACCACCGAAACCAATCATTTCTTCTATTCCTACGTGGGAGTGGATTATGATGGTCCATTTCCTAAGATGGACTTAGCGTATGGAACGGGATTTTACCTGTTTATTTCCTATGTCATTGCCATCAGTATTTTTGGTACCTATAAGATTGTTAAAGCCATTACCACTGCGCGAGGCGTGAATCGCAAGAGACTCTATTGTCTTCTCTGGGCGATTATATTTGCCTGGATTCCATATCTGATTAAGATTTCCGGCATTACCGGTGGCTATGAAGTTCCAGCCCTTGGTATTGCAGGCGCAATCTTCTTCGTGGCACTGTGCATTATCCGATATGATGTATTCGATTCCGTATCCCTTGCCAGCACCAATGCCTTAAATCACGGGAATGAAGGTGTGATTGTGGTTGGAACGGACCATCGTCTTCTTTTCTTTAATAAGATTGCGGAAAATATCTTCGGTCATCTCATGGAGTATGATGATGCATATCGTACCCCGGGATTAAAGAGCGTCTTACAGAGTGGAAAGCGTACAATCCAGGTAGAAAAGCGTACCTACGAGGTTCGTGTGGAGGACTTATTAGAGTCCGGTACCAATCAGGGCCAGATGCTATGGTTGATTGATATGACGGATCATTACAGTACCTTAAATGAAGTGATGGAAGAGGCCAGCCGTGATCCTTTAACGGGAGCCTATGTGCGTACTTACTACGAGAAAGAAGTTACTTCAATCTTGGAGCGAAAGCTGGAAGGCACCTTTATGATGCTGGATCTGGACAATTTTAAGCATGTCAATGACTCCATGGGTCATAAAGCGGGGGATGAGGTGTTAAAGCTTTTTGCCAAGGCTTGTCAGTCCGCCATTGAAACCAAGGACTACTGCGCTCGAATCGGTGGAGATGAATTCTCCCTCTTTATCGTGGGTAATAATCAGAAGGAAGAAGTGGCCGCCATTGCAAAGCATGTGATTGAATCCTTCGATGCCTTCTTAGCTAAGACGGATTATGCCGGAAGTACTTCCGTATCCATCGGTATTGCCACCACGGATCATGAATCCAAGCGGATCTATACCTATGATACGCTGTACTCAAGAGCGGATAAGGCACTGTATCTTGCCAAGAATTCTGGTAAGAAGACTTATAATTTTTATTAATTGCACGGATGTGTTTCCTTACAAATGTATTATAAGAGATGCACCTGTGAAGCTCATCATATATTAACAACTAGTAGGAGTATGAAATCATGGAAAAACAACACAATCCTTCACAAGTTTATCAGCGCAAGCAACGCCTGATCATTGCAGGGATTCTAGCACTTGTCCTGGTAATTGCAGCAGGAATATTTATCTATTGGGGAAGGAAAAAGGTGGTATGGTTCTGTGATGAAATCTATACCTACATGTTATCCAATTCTGCCTATGGCGTATCCTCCCGTCTGTTTTCGAAGACCTGGTACACCAGTCAGTTTGTTGTGGATGATTTAAGTTGTGAATGTGGAAAATTCTTAACAAGAGCTAAAGTCAATGTTTCCGTGGATGTGCATCCACCGATGTACTTTTATCTCTTCCACCTTTTTACTTTCTATTCCGGTAATAATCTGAGCAAATGGGTGGGTCTTTCCTTAAATCTCATATGTTTTCTAGGAATGGTTGCTGCGGCGTACTTTTTAATTCTACGGCTCTGCAAGAATAAGTACCTTGCGGGATTTATGGCCATTGCCCTTAGTACGGTTCCTTCCCTTCTTACGGATGCCATGCTTCTTCGTATGTACTGCTTAATGATGGCTTGGGGAATGATCTATGCGCTTCTTGCGGTTTTAATTATGCAGGATTTCTGGAAGGAATCGAAACTTCGGATCCTTCTTTATATTGCCATCTGTTTAACTACCGCAGGAGGGTTTTTAACACATTTTTACTTCTCCATCTTTGCAGTAGTATTTTCTGTGTTCGCTTGCTGCTATCTGTTAAGCAAGAAGCGATTCTGGTCCGTTCTTTCTTATGGGATTGCCATGGTGACGAGTGTGGGGATTTCCACCCTTGTCTGGCCGTTCTGGACGGATCAGGTATTCAACGAATACCGTGGAGAACAGGCTTTTAATAATGCCATGAATCTGGATAAATTAGCTTCCACCTTCCAATTTGGTTTAAAGGTGCTTCCTTATCAGATGTTCTTTGGACTGTGGGTGGTTGCTATGATTGCTGTGCTT
>JAILGS010000046.1 GCA_024696615.1 Lachnospiraceae bacterium | reverse complement strand
TTCAACGAATACCGTGGAGAACAGGCTTTTAATAATGCCATGAATCTGGATAAATTAGCTTCCACCTTCCAATTTGGTTTAAAGGTGCTTCCTTATCAGATGTTCTTTGGACTGTGGGTGGTTGCTATGATTGCTGTGCTTGCAGGGATTGTCTTTTTGTTCCTTCGAAAGCGCAAGGATGTAGTGATGCCAACGCTTTTACTTGGTATGGCTGTGGTATATAGTCTGATCGTGTCCCACGTTACTCAGGAAGGTTTATTGGATTATCGGTATTTCTACTGCGTGGTTGCAGTGGGTTATATTGCGGTGATGATGATTCTCCTTCTTTCCCTCCAGGAAATCATGGGAATGATCGCGGTTCGCACCAAGAGGAAGCTGGAGATGAAGCACTATTCTTATGGGGCTGCGGTTCTTGTGGGGCTTTTGATCGTCTGGAATGTGTTTACGGCTCATACGGATGGTATGTCCATGGGTTATGTGGATCTTAGTGGAACTTATGAGAAGGATCATGAGGTTTTAGAGTCCTATAGCGAGATTCCATGGGTGGTATACGGATATGAGAATTTCTTATTGATGCAGAATTATTATGATTTCCGCCTTGGCTCTGCTTTTATTCTTTATAATGATCAGTACTTTTTTGATGAGGTTAGTCCTTGTCCTAAGCAGGATTTCCTGTTCTTCTACAATCAAAGTTTTGATTATACGGAAGAGGAGATTATGGACAAGTTAACGGCTATTCTTGGGGATGATTATGTAATTACCCATCTTTTCCGGAGTGGTTCTGAAATCTACTATATGGATTACATCGGTGAAGGGGAAGTTTATGATATTCCAACGAATCCCGAGGGCTTTATTCCTACTACGGGTTAGGGGGGCCGTGCCTCCTCACGCTGGGACGGTTCATGCTCCCGGCACGGGAGTGTAGCCAGAATTCGTGTTAGAGGGGAGAAAAAGTGAATAAAAAAGCTTTTGTGTGTATTATTGTTTTATCTGTACTTGTATTGTTAACGGGTTCTTATACCGCAATTCACTATTTTTGTAATTATTCAGCGCAAGAATGGTTTAGAGAGAGTATTAATGATGGAGATTATGTGATTGTTGGTGAAGAAATAGGTGATACATTGTTTGATGGTGACACTCAGGTTGAAATCTCTATTTTTGACCATATTAATAAGGTTCATATGGTTTCTTTTAAAACAAGAATTAGTAACCAAGGAAAGAATCTGTCAGCTGAAAATTATGATATTGAATGTACTGAGGAATATATAAAAATTGAGTTGATTAGTTTTGATAGTCAAAAAAAAGTAGCGTATCGTTTTTTCTTTGATGATTTTAATTATTAATGTTTTTGATTTCGTTCCGAGATTGACTCCTGATTTGGAAATTGTATATGAGCCGCATAAAGGGCATTTTAATTGCTATACACATCATCTGTAAGACGATGCAGATAGTCGTTGCATGTTTCCACTATGTCGGCAGGAGCTTTCTCTATAAACTTTGCTCCGCGTCCCGCCAAATCCACTGTACGAACCTGAAAACAGAAAACAACGCCCTGCGTAGTCGTTCTGTTGTCCAGTTCTACCTCAAGAGGGTAGGTTTTCTTCTTTGACGTTATCGGGAGTATGATATTTATCCCACCGGGAAGCGGAACCGAGTTCATTACGAGTACGGGTCTATAGTTGCCTTGCTCGTGTCCTTTAGTAGGGTTAAGGTCAACCTTAACGATATCTCCTTTGTTGAAAGTCAATATACTTCACCTCCAATATCCTCGCCCCAGTCAATCTCCTCAATGGAGCCGAGGTCGGCCTGAGTGATTTCTGCAAAAGGCTTACCATAGAACTGCTCAAACATCTGGGCTGTGGATTGCTGTTTTCTCATAAACAGCCCACCATCCTTCAGTTCGCAAGAAACTTGGTCGCCCACCTGCAATCCGAGAGATTCCTTTACTACTACAGGTATTCTTATTCCGATACTGTTTCCCCATTTGGATATTGCAACGTTCATAGGCTCACCTCCTTGATGATATACATTGTATATCATTTTGGGAGATTTTGCAAGTGCTTTCATCTGGTTTCCTCCCCCACCGGCACGGGAGCCACAGTTTCCCGCTTCACATAGGAACAGGAGAGCTTCATCTTCATGGATGGGGCGTCTTTCTGGCAAAGAAGCGTGGAAAGGACGCTAGCTCCGTATTCGCCCATGTGGTAGGCTGGGGTGTGAATCGTGGAAAGCGCAGGTCTAGTGTAAGCGGAACCCTCCGTATCGTCAAAGCCCACGATGGAGATATCTTCTGGAATCGAATACCCCGCATCCTGCAGCGCACGCATGGCTCCCATGGCGATGGGATCACTGGCGGCCATAATGGCACTTGGCAGTGGGCGGTGATTTACCTGGCACTGGTGGATGAGTTTCCGAGCCATATCATAGCCGGAACGGGAGGAAAATCGGTCAATATAGAGATAGTCCTGATATTCAATCCCATGTTCCTTGGCAAATGTTTCAAAGACCTCCTTACGTCGGTCCGGGTAGGTGGTTCGGCTGGCAATATATTCCTTGCCACCCAGGAAGCCAATACGATGGTGTCCCAGGGCGCACAGATCTTCTAACACTTCAATCATGGTCTCTTCGTAATCGAGAGTAATGGAACTAAAGAAAGAATCTTCTGTTTCCATATCCAGTAAAAGAATATGTTTACTAATTTTTTTTAAACTCTGCAAATCTTTCTGATGGAATTTTCCAATACAAATCAGTGCATCCACCCCTTGAAGCGCTTCGATATAGTCTGGATCGGACTTGACGGAACGTACGAGGTGAATCGCATGGGAGAGGCAGTAATCCTCGATCCCATGACGAATATAGAGATAGTAGGTGTCTTCTAATTCCTGTTCCCTGCTAAACCACTGAAGAATTCCCAGGGTATCATTGGGATGAAGATGGCGAGCTTCTCCGCCAAGTACCTTTTTTAGGGCAGCAGAGGACTTTTTATATTTGTGATAATCCAGTTTTCGTGCGGCTTCTACCACTTTTCTACGGGTAGCATCCGATACGGAAAAGGTAGGATCATTATTTAATATTCTTGAAATTGCGCTACAGGATACCCCTGTAGCATTTTTTATATCCTGAATTGTAGCCATGCCGCACCTCCAAAGATTTCTATAGTAAAAATTTACTAAATATTTAGTAAGAATACAAGAAAAATTTACTCCCTCCCGTAGTCAATCCACCTCCCCCTTGTTATGATGAAACTACCGACACAGGGATTGATTTATACTTAAAATTGACCCGGGGGGGTTTACTTGACACTCAACAACAGGAAACGGAATCATCCAAATTTATCACATAGGGGGATTTATCATGGAAGCAATGAAAAATCTGAAAACAGCCATCCCATCCGGAGCGTGGGATGAGAAATTGATGGAACTGTACGAGGACGAAAGCCTTTTATCCTATCAAAAAGAACGATATGTGGCGCTCTTAGATAAATTTCAAGAAGCTTATGGCGATCGGGAAGTGGCAATCATCAGTGCCCCGGGCCGTAGTGAAGTCTGTGGAAATCATACGGATCATCAGCATGGACAGGTGGTGGCAGCCTCGATTCATCTGGATGCCCTAGGCGTTGTGGCACCTAATTCGGACTTAAAGATTCGGTTGATTTCCGAAGGATATGCAGAGATCGTGGTGGATCTTACGCGTTTAAAGAAGGAAAAATCCGACGAAGGCACCACTTCCGGCTTAATAAAGGGTGTGGCAGCGGGATTAAAGGATCGTGGTTATGCCATCGGAGGCTTTGACTGCGTTCTTACCTCAGATGTGTTGATTGGAGCAGGTTTATCTTCTTCTGCCGCATTTGAAATCTTTCTTGGTACCACCCTGTCCCACCTGTATAACGCGGGCCAGGTGTTGCCGGTGGAACTTGCCACCATCGGCCAATATGCGGAAAATGTGTATTTTGGAAAGCCTTGTGGGCTGATGGATCAGATGGCCTGCAGTGTGGGCGGTATGATTCATATCGATTTTAAGGATGTGGCACATCCTCTGGTGGAGCAGATTCCAGTGGATTTTAGAAAATTTGGAATGAGCTTATGTATCACGGATACCAAAGGTTCCCATGCGGATTTAACGGAGGATTATGCGGCAGTTCCTCGGGAAATGAAGCAGGTGGCGGCACATTATGGAAAAAGTTATCTTCGGGAAGTGGAGGAAGCGGATTTTTATCGTGAGATTGGAAAACTTGCCTCCATTATGGGGGACCGGGCCGTGCTTCGAGGAATGCATTTTTATGCCGAAGAACATCGGGTGGAAGCACTGGTGAAGGCTTTGCATGAGGGAAATAAGGAGGAATTCTTAAAGAATATTACTGCCTCTGGAAATTCCTCGTTTAAATATTTACAAAATGTCTATACCGTAAGGGACGTGGCCCATCAGTCCGTGTCCTTAGCGTTAGCTGTATCGGAGCAGGCTCTTGGAGGAGAAGGTGCAACCAGAGTCCATGGTGGTGGATTTGCCGGAACCATCCAGGCCTTTGTTCCTGGGGAGAAGGTGGAAGCGTATCGAAGTGCCATGGATGCAGTCTTTGGAGAAGGGGCATGCCATGTGTTAAAAGTACGCCGCTTTGGAGGCACGCGCGTGATATAAGATGGCAATTAGGGATTCATGGGAGGTTATAGGATGATGGAGAACGGTGTGGAAATATCTCTTAGAAATGAGAATATTGCGAAATTGGTACAGTACGGTATCGTGACAGGATTAATTCAAGAAGAGGACCGGGTCTATGTGACCAATCAGATCCTGATGGTGATGGGGCTGGATGACTACGAAGAACCGATGGATGGACTCACTCCTCCAAGTGGAACACTGATAGGTGATACCGGCGGCCAATCTACCAGTGAGAATGAGAATTCCCATGGTTTCGACGATGGCAATAACCTAGAGGAAATTCTTTCCGTCCTTATTTCCGATGCGAGAAACCGTGGGGGAATCCAGGAAGGTGTGGTGGCAGCGGATCTTTTCGACTCCCAATTAATGAATTGCCTGATGCCATTTCCCAGGGAAGTGAATCAAAAATTCTGGAGTCTCTATGAGAATAGTCCGAAGGAAGCCACGGACTATTATTATGACCTAAGCCGCAAGTCCAATTACATTCGTACCGCCCGTGTGGCTAAAGATGTTAAATGGACGGTGGACAGCGCCTATGGGGAGATTGAGATGAGTATTAACTGCTCCAAGCCGGAGAAGGATCCAAGGGCCATCGCTCTTGCAAAAAGCATGAAGGCCACTGCCTATCCCAAGTGCCAGTTGTGCCGTGAAAATGAAGGTTATGCGGGCCGCTTAAACCACCCAGGAAGAAGTAATCACCGCATCATCCCCTTGCAAATTCTTCATAAGCCTTGGGGGCTTCAATATTCCCCATATGTATATTACAACGAGCACTGCATCGTACTTTCCATGGAGCATCATCCCATGGTGATCGACCGCAGTGCCTTCGAGAAATTATTTGATTTCATTCGTCAGTTCCCACATTATTTTGTGGGTTCCAACGCAGATCTTCCCATTGTAGGAGGCTCGATTCTATCCCATGAACATTTTCAGGGGGGATGTCATGATTTCCCAATGGCGAAGGCACCGATGGAAAAGACTGTCACGATATCGGGATATGAGGACGTGGAAGCAGGAATTGTGAAATGGCCCCTGTCCGTGATCCGAATCCGTTGCAAAGATGCCAAGCGGTTGGTGGATCTGGCAGATCACATCCTGACTACCTGGCGCTCCTATACAGATGAAGAAGCGGGTATCCATGCCTATACGGAGAATGAACCACACAATACCATTACGCCGATTGCAAGAATGCGGGATGGAAAGTATGAATTAGATTTAGCTCTTCGAAATAACCGTACCACGGAGGAATATCCATTAGGAATTTTTCATCCCCATGCCATGCATCATAATATCAAGAAGGAAAATATCGGACTGATTGAAGTGATGGGACTTGCCATCCTTCCAGCCCGCTTAAAGACAGAGATGGGGGAGATTGCAGATGCTATTGCAAGGGGCGTTACTTGGAGCGACAAGGAAGAACTAAAAAAACATGTGGCGTGGTTTGAAGCATTTGCAAGTCACTATGAAGTCTTAGCACACGGTGGCGATTGTTCCATATGCGAGGAGTCCCTTAAGGAACGAAGGGAAAAAATCTATCAGATCCTGCTTGTGGAGATGGGGAATACATTTGTGCGGGTGTTAGAAGATGCAGGGGTGTATCCATGTACGAAGGAAGGACGTATGGCATTTGACCGTTTCTTAAATGTGTTATAAAATAGTTGCGACTTTATGAAGAAAGGCAAAGGTTACAACGATGATTTATACGGTGACACTGAATCCATCCTTGGATTATGTGGTCAATGTGGATAAATTAACCATGGGCGCAACCAATCGTTCGGCTTCCGATGCTACTATTGCAGGTGGCAAGGGAATTAATGTTTCGTTTCTTTTAAAGGAACTGGGCATTGAAAGCGTGGCGATTGCGCTGATTGCAGGTTATACGGGGCAGGAAATCAAGCGACGCATCGAGGCGAAGGGCGTGAAAGGCCATTATATCGAGCTTGAGGAAGGAACTTCCCGCATCAATGTGAAGATTAAAGAGCGCAAG
Organism: Lachnospiraceae bacterium; assembly: GCA_024696615.1. Lineage (GTDB taxonomy): Bacteria > Bacillota > Clostridia > Lachnospirales > Lachnospiraceae > MGBC120314. The sequence goes on along the minus strand of JAILGS010000046.1, from coordinate 9,524 downwards.
GAGACGGAAATTAACGCGCAGGGTCCTGCGATTCCCGAGGAGAAGATTACGGAACTTATGGACTATCTGAAGGAAGTGTTGGATGTGGGGGATATTCTCATCCTCGCCGGCAGCATTCCTGTGTCCGTTCCGAAGAATATTTATCGGGAAATTGCGAAATTCTGCCAGCCCAAGGGCGTGAAAGTGGTGGTGGATGCTCAGGGTAGCGTGCTTCACGACGTAATCAACGAAAAGCCATTCCTGATCAAACCGAATCAGGATGAACTGCGGGAATTATTTGATGTGCAGGTAACTACTTTGGGAGAGGCCAATCGGTATGTGAAGAAGCTTCATGAGATGGGCGCCAAGAATGCCATCGTTTCCTTAGGAGAAGCCGGAGCGATTCTTGCTGCGGAGGATGGTCAAGTTTATTCCTGCATCGCCCCTCGTGGCAATGTGGTGAATACCGTGGGAGCAGGAGACTCCATGATTGCCGGATTTATCACGGGATTATTATCCAATATTGGGTATCAAAAAGCTCTTGAGCTTGGAGTAGCTGCAGGTTCTGCGACTGCATTTGCCATGGAACTAGCTACCAAGCGAGAAATCCAGGACATGTTCGAGACGATTAAGAAGGGCTTGTAATTGTTAAATTCCGGTTGTATATGGTCCTGCGACCGTATGACGGGGCTGTAATTGGAAGAAGGTTCTGGGATTGTATTATTTTGAGTGCAATTCCCATACAAATGTTGTATAATGAAGGTTACAGATTGCAAGTTTTCATATGACTTGTGATATAGACTTGACGTTTTAGAGGGGGTTATACACATGGCAAAACGATTAGTTACACGAAGCGACTTTGATGGATTAGTATGTGCAATGCTTTTAAAGGAATTAGATATTATTGATGATATCAAATTTGTTCATCCGAAGGATGTGCAGGATGGTAAGGTGGATTTATCGGAGAATGATATCACCACCAACCTTCCATTTGATCCAAGAGTTGGCCTTGCATTCGATCATCATGAAAGTGAGCTGCTTCGTACCAGTAATATTCCCGGAGTGAAGGAAAAATATATTATTGATGGCAATGCTCGTTCTGCTGCTCGAGTGGTATATGATTACTATGGTGGCAAGGCGAAGTTTACCAGAGTCTCCGAAGAGATCATGGCTGCTGTGGATAAGGGCGATAGTGCTGATTTTACCAAGGAAGAGATTCTTGATCCGAAGGGATGGGTATTAATGAATTTCCTCATGGATGCTCGTACCGGACTTGGTCGTTTCCATGATTTTAGAATTTCCAATTATGAGTTAATGATGGAATTAATTACCTACTGTGTGGATCATTCCATCGATGAGGTTCTGGCACTTCCGGATGTTAAGGAACGTGTGGATCTTTATTTTGAACAGCAGGAATTATTCAAGGCACAGCTTGCACGAATTGCCAGATTAGAAGACCGGGTAGTGGTGATTGATCTTCGTAAGGAAGAAACCATCTATGCCGGAAACCGCTTCTATGTATATGCTTTATATCCGGAAGCTGAGATTTCTGTACATGTGGCATGGGGCTTTAAGAAGCAGAATACTGCAGTGATGATCGGTAAGTCCATCATCAACAAGAATTCCAAGGTGGACATCGGTGCCCTTTGCTTAAGCTATGGCGGTGGTGGTCACCGCAATGCAGGTACCTGTCAGTTGGAGAATGATGTGGTGGATCAGGAACTTCCTACGATTATTGCGAAGTTGAATGCGTAGATTTGGGATAAAAAATTACGAAATTTACGAAAACCTTGATATGGGTTCCCATATCAAGGTTTTTTTATGGTATAATGAGGAGTGCATTATGTACAATGGGGAATGAACATGGAACAACAATATATATTAATATTTATTCTATTAGTCGCCACGCTTTTAGTGGGACTGATTCTTTTATTATCCCTCGATCAGGAGATGGTGATTCATCGTCTGACGGGTGGAATCGCTATTTGTCTAGTTTCCCTTGCTTTGTTTAGTGCCGTATTTTCCATGGGTTCAGGATGTCTATATGTAAAGACTCTGGGGGATCCACGCCTGACATTGCTCTCCTATTATGAGGCAATTCTTGCGGGAGATTATGCCAAGTCCCATACCTTTTTAAAGGAAAATACTTCCTGGTTATTGGAAAATGGTGCAAGCAGCAAAGAAGGAAAATTATTACAGAAAGCATACGAGAAACAATTAAAGTACCAGTTCCTAGGAGATATGGTGGTGGATCAGTTAAGTGCGACACAGCTTGTGGAAGTTACCACCTTAGATCTTGGGAAAGTGGAAGCCCGTGCAGCGAGTCTGATCGACGGACTCTTAGAGGAGCGGGTGGAAGCACTGTCCCGGAAGGAGTTATATGATTCTCAGGGAAATTATCGCAAAGAACTTTTGGATGAAGTGTATCTGGAGGCGCTTAGTGTAGCAATTTTAGATGCGAAGGAATGTCTTCATAAGGAAAGCTATGTGATGACCTTAGAATATGCGCAGGGAGAGTGGCAGGTGGTGAAGGCGGATTCCTTCCTTTCTACCAATGTGGATCAGTATGCAGAAAATGCGAAAATCACCATTCTCAATAACTATCTTGCAGATAATCAGGTCATTAAGAAAATCTATACCATCGAGGAGGGCAAACTTCCTCCCCGTCCGGATGCGAATGCCTATGGAAGGGCTAGTGCTGCGGATCTTTCCGGTGTGTTAGAAGCAATCGAAAAAGCCAAAGAGTCGGGACTGTTAGAAGGCCAGAAGATGGCATTCTCTACGGAATCGAATTTTTATGGGGATATTGAGTATTACTATGATGAAACCATCTTAATGATCCTCTGGAAGGAAATTTTAGATGGTCATGTGTATAGTTTCTGTGAAGTAAAAATCGGGGATCCATCCCAGTTTCGACGGATGATCGCGGATGATACGTACGGTTCTGGAAAGCAGTATTATTGCACCCATTATGCGAAAATCTCCAATTCTGTAGTTGCGATGAATGCGGATTTTTACACCTTCCGAAATCTTGGAATTACCGTATATGATCGCACCGTTCATCGTGTGGATCACACCTTGGATGTGTTAATGGTGGATCAGGATGGAAAGTTCCACTTCATCGAGCGTGGCAGCGGAATGAGTAAAGAGGAGCTTCAGTCATATGTGGACGAGAATAAGATTCAATTTTCTTTAGCATTTGGACCGGTGCTTGTGAAGGACGGAGAAATCGTGCCTTGTCACGGCTATCCGATCGGCGAAGCGATGCAGGTGTACTCGAGAGCGGGAATTGGCTGGATGGATGATCTGCACTATCTCTATGCGGAAGTTGGCCATTATGGCGATGCGCCGGTGGCTACGGTGAATCAGTTTGCAGAAGGGTTCTACAGTAAGGGCGTGTACCAGGCCTATAATCTGGACGGCGGTCAGACGGGAGAAGTGGTTTCGAACGGAAAGACCTTTAACTGGGTGGATTTTGGATATGAACGCCCGGTAAGTGATATTATCTACTTTGCTACGGCTTTGCCGGAGAAGGAGTAAATGTGACAGAAGCAATTGCGATTTATTATGAAAATATCATTATCTACTGGCGCACTATTATTATTGTTCTGGGAGTGATTGCGGGATTTTTTATTAGTCTTTCTCTCTATAAGGGAAAGAAAAATCAGGGATATACCATCTGTATCTATTATCCCCTTGCCATCCTTGCGTCCCTTTTTATGGCTCGACTGGTGCACTGGTACTGTAATATTGAGCAGTATGGTGGAATTGGAGATGCTCTTTCGGATTTTTCCAAAGGGGATTTTCTTCTTCCGGGTGTTTTGATCGCGGCCTATCTGGTGGCGCTATTGGTGGCTCCGTTCTCCACAGGAAAATCCCGATATGGAATCTTAGATGCTGTGGTGCCGGGACTTTGCTTTATTCTTGCCATGATTAAGTTTTCCGATGTGTTTACGGATGTGTGTCGCGGCAAGATGATTGTGAATAATGTGCTGTTTCAGAAATTACCATTTGCCATTGCTGTGCAGGATCACACAGGGACGGTGGTTTACCGTTTTGCTACATTTTTCGTGACATTCTTGTTGTTATGTGTGGTAACGGTGGGATTAATCGTATTCTATGTGATGGATGCGAAGACGAAGCGCAGATTCCCGATGGAGGAAGAGGGGCATACCTTCCGGATGTTTCTTCTCTTCTACGGGGCAGTGGAAATTGTGATGGACTCCACCCGCTATGATGCGGCCCATCTGTATTTTCCGGGAGAAGCGTTGGCTAATCTTAACAAAGGCGCAAGTTTTATGGGCCTTTCCCAGATGATGGGAGCGATTTTTGTCATCTATGTGGTGGTATATTATATGAAACTTTTAGCATATGTGAATCATTCGTTTAAGAGTTGTATTCTGCCATTGATCTTATCCTTGATGGGATTAATTCTTGGTGGCGTCTCCGAATACCTTGTACAGCGGTATTCGGGTATGTATTTGATCTGGTATAGTACCCAGAGTCTTGGGGTACTTCTTATGGTGGGCTGTGCCTGGTATCTATACCGCCAGTGCCTGCGTGTGTATTAAGCTGTAGCGACGCAATCCTAGAGTTCTTCGGCACAAATAGCAAGGATTTCTTTAAAAGAAAGCTTTCCGCCGAAAAGATCCAGTGCGCTTCCGATGGTAACATGGATGCGATTGTTGGATAATTCTTTTAACTTGCGAAGATCCTCATAACTTCCAATGCCACCGGCATAGGTGACAGGAAGACGGTGAGCGATGGAGTTGAGAATCGGAATTAATCCTTCTTCGATTCCCTGGCATTTTCCTTCTACATCCGCAGCGTGAATTAAGAATTCATCCGCATAGTCCAAGAGACTTTCTAAGGTCTTAGGATTTACAAGGACATCCGTGAACTTCTGCCAACGGTCTGTAACAATATAATAGTCCCCATCTTTTTTTCGACAGCTTAGGTCCAGGACAATATGCTCCTTTCCTACAGCTGTTTTTAATTTCTCTAAATTCTCATAATTAATCTTTCCATCTTTAAATACATAGGAAGTAACAATTACGTGGGAAGCCCCTTCCTTAATATATTCTGGGGCATTGTCTGCATTCACTCCACCACCGATTTGTAATTTCTTCGGAGTCTGATGCAGGGCCAGAAAAGCCTGTCTGCGGTCCTCTTCGTAGAAAGGGGAGGATGCGGGATTTAAGAGAATGATATGGCCTCCGGATAATCCAGCCTTCTCATAATAGTCCGCATAATAGGCACCATCATAATCGGATTCGAAATTGGTGGTGGCAGAGGTATCATTTAAGGAGCCCCCCACAATCTGCTTTACTTTTCCATCGTGAATATCTATACATGGTCGAAATTCCATTGTTTGTTCCTACTTTCTTTTTTCCTTCTTCTTACGATCCCAATTGTCAAGACAATCTCGCGAGTCTTGCGCGCCGGATTCGGGTCTGCTTCAGCAGACAAATTCCTGTAGTCCTAACTATATCATCATTAGGATTCAATGGTCAATTATTATGCACATTTGCTCTATAAAAATGTAAGTAACACATAAAATAACTAAATTAAGGGAAGATATCGCATGAAATCATCATTATTTCAGGGCAAAGCGATTCCATTTTAAGTATATTCATGTTAAAATTATGCTATCTTGTGAGGGGATTTCTTTGGAATCACAAGAAAACGTACGGACGAAGAATGATGGGATCTTTTGGAGTACGTTACGTCATAGAAATTGTTAGGGACATGAGTATACAACAGGCATTGCATAAGGAGGAAAATTATGGGGCAGAAAGTAAAATGGTACCATTCCATTATGACATTGGTAGCGGCATCGAATTTAGCATTATTAGCAATTTTAATTGGTGTAATGATTGCGATCAACAATAGTAATGCGGAATCTGCAAGAGTATCGAAGACTATGTTAAATTTCGTGACGCAGATTGAGGATTACAATTATACGATCGGTACGGATGTTTATTATATCTACAGTCAGCCATATATCTATATGAATTCCCAAAGTTACGTAGATAAGAAACAGGCCGTAGACGATATTGCGGAGTTTAGTGCGGAGCTGGATGAAGCGGTTGCTGCATTAGAAGAGATGTTGCAGAGTGGTTATCAGGATGAGACCACACAGGAAGCGCTTGCAACTGTACAGCGAATCGATGGACAGACCGATGAGTTTTTGGGATATATTAACAGTGCGGTAAAGTTCTGGGATGAAGGAAAGCAGACCCAGTCCGTGGGAGCCATGAATCGTGGCGCTACGGAAAGCATGCTTGCAATTGATACGGATTTATTGATTTTACAGGAAAATTGTAAGGCGATTGCTGCAAGTTGTGAAGTGATCATTGCAAAGTTACAGAGTGAGACTCAGGTTACCTGTAATGGTGGTATGATTGTATTTATTCTTGGTCTTTTAGCTAACTTCTTCATCACTTATTTCTTAATTGTTCGTAAGATTCAGCAGATGTCTTCCGAAGTGAATGGAATTATTGATGGTATTGAGAATGGCAATGGTGATTTAACTGCAAGAATTCAGACGAAGACCTCAACGGAATTAGTATTTATTAAAGAAGGTATTAACCACTTTATTGGTACGTTGCAGAATATTATGCGTGGTGTAAAGGATGGAACTCATGTATTAACAGGTTCTACGGATGCCATGAATCAGCAGATCCGACTGGCCAATGATAATATTACCAATACTTCTGCAGCCTTAGAAGAGCTTGCAGCCAGCATGGAGACGGTATCCACCACAGCGGATGCTATTAACGAGAAGTTGGATGGCGTGAAGGAAGCTACGGAAGTTATTAATGTGGAAGCAAAATCCGGTCTTCAGACAGCGAATGAGATTCAGGCTCAGGCTCAGATCATTAAGACGGAAGCTGGAAATAAGAAGGAACATACTGGTGAGCAGATGCGCGAACTGAGTGTGGTATTAGAGCAGTCCGTCAAGGAAAGCGAAGAAGTATCCCAGATCCAGCAGCTGACCAGCGTTATCTTAGATATCGCTTCCCAGACCAATTTGCTTGCATTAAATGCTTCTATTGAGGCAGCAAGAGCAGGAGAAGCTGGTCGTGGATTTGCGGTAGTTGCGGAAGAAATCAGTTCCTTAGCAGATAACAGCCGTCAGACGGCAGCAGATATTCAGAAGATTAGTGCCAAGGTAACCGGCGCCGTGAATGCATTATCCAAGAATGCCATGGATGTGTTGGACTTCATCAATACCACTGTACTTGCGGATTATGATGAATTCGTTGTCACAGGTGAGAAGTACGAAGATACGGCTGTGGCCATTGCGCAGATGATGAATACCTTCACCGAGAAGGCGCAGAATCTGGATGATATTATGGATGATATGGCTAATTCTGTGGTATCCATTACCGAATCCGTACAGGAAAGCTCCCAGGCCATCTCCATGTCAGCGAATAATTCTTCTGATATTGTGGAGGAAATCCATGAAATCGGCCTTGCAATGGAGAAAAATACGGATGTTACCGTTCAATTAGATGAAAATACAAAAATGTTTACTAATCTATAGTAAATGAGTTATAATAAGAGCACCTAATTGTTTTCTATAATATATAGATGCAAAACAAAACCCCGGCTACGTGAACTCGTAGTCGGGGTTTTGGCTTTCTTATGAATGAATTTTCTTAGTCTGCTAATGCACGATTGACGGCAACCACCAATGCATTGATGGAAGCCTTAATAATATCGGAGTCGATACCTGCGCCCCAAAGCACATTATCGTCCATATTGATACATACATAAGCCATCGCTTCGGAAGAAGATCCGGTGGTTAATGCATGCTCGCTATATTCCACAATCTTGTAAGATATTTCAAATTCCTTCTTAATTGCATTGCTCACTGCATCCAGACGACCATTACCATGTCCTTCGCAAGTGAAGCTTGTACCGTCCGCCTTTGCAAATGTTACGGAAGCTACAATGCCATCCTCCTGGCGGAAGTGTACGTCAGTGACAGTTACCGCACCACTCTTATCTACAAATTCCTTCTTGAAGTTATCATAGATTACATGTGGTGTCAGCTCGCTATGCGTACGATCGGATACACCCTTTAAGAAGTAGCTTACGCTCTCACGCATCTTATCCGGAAGAATGATGCCAAAGGAGTTCTTTAAGATATATCCAATACCACCCTTACCGGACTGGCTGTTGAAACGAATAACATCGGAATCGTAGGTACGTCCCACATCCTTAGGATCGATCGGAAGATAAGGAACGAACCATTTGCTATCAGGATTCTTCTCACGAATGGCCATACCCTTGGCAATAGCATCCTGATGAGAACCGGAGAATGCGGTAAATACCAAATCACCAGCGTATGGATGACGAGGATGTACCTGCATACGAGTAAGTCGCTCATAGGTTGCACGGATCTTAGGCATGTTACTTAAATCAAGCTCTGGATTCACACCATGGGAAACCATGTTCATGGCTAAGGTTACAATATCCACATTACCAGTACGCTCACCGTTACCAAAGAGGGTTCCCTCACAACGGTCCGCACCGGCTAACATACATAATTCTGCATTGGCAACACCACAACCACGGTCATTATGTGGATGTAAGGAAAGTACTACATTCTCACGATACTTCATATTCTTATGGAAGTATTCAATCTGACATGCTGCAATATGTGGCATCATGTTCTCTACGGTCATTGGAAGATTGATGATTGGCTTAAAGTCAGGTCTTGGCTGCCATACATCAAGTACTGCATTCACAACTTCCAAAGCGTAATCCATCTCAGTACCGGAAAAGCTTTCTGGGCTATATTCAAATGCGAAATTACCTTCCGTCTCATCTGCTAACTTCTTTAACAGTGTTGCGCCATCAATAGCAATCTTCTTAATCTCTTCCTTGGACTTTTTGAATACCTGCTCACGCTGTGCTAAGGAAGTGGAGTTATATACGTGAATAATGGCTCTAGGAGCACCCTTAACAGCCTCGAAGGTCTTCTTAATAATATGCTCTCTTGCCTGAGTTAATACCTGAATCGTTACATCTTCAGGAATCATATTTCTTTCAATCAGCGCTCTTGTGAATGCAAATTCGGTATCAGAGGCAGCAGGGAATCCAATTTCAATCTCCTTAAAGCCAAGCTTTACTAACATTTCGAAGAATTCCAACTTTTCATCCAAGCTCATTGGCTCAATAAGCGCCTGATTGCCATCTCGCAAATCCACACTACACCATAATGGGGCCTTTTCAATCTTTTCCTTCTTTACCCAATCGTAAGTCATCACTGGTGGGACGAAATACGTTGGAGCATATTTTTCGTAGCTGTTCATGTGTTCAATCTCCTTTTTCCTATGTATATGTGTGGTGTATCAGGGTTAAAAAAAGTCCCTAATACAACCTGAATTGTATTAGAGACGAAGGATTTCCTACGCGGTACCACTCTAATTGCAGATTTCTCTGCCCCTCACTGGATACTTGTCATAATCAACATATCCTGCCCAGATCACGGTGGGCGTCCGTTTACGCTTACTTGGTCGCGACTCCTTCCA
>JAILGS010000013.1 GCA_024696615.1 Lachnospiraceae bacterium | reverse complement strand
GTTGATATTGGCTGCGGAGGAGGAAGAAATGCCGGAGAATTGCTCAAAAAGTATCCATCAGCTCTTGTTACGGCAATTGATTATTCTGATGTTTCTGTAAGCAAAGCCTCCGCATATAATGCAGATGCCATAAAGGCAGGCCGCATTGTTGTTCAGCAGGGAGACGTATCGGCACTGAACCTGCCGGAGGAAGAGTACGATCTGGCTACAGCTTTTGAAACCATATATTTCTGGCCGGGGCTAAAAGAGTGCTTTTCGCAGGTGGCTAAAGTGTTAAAGCCCGGCGGAATGTTTATGATCGTCAACGAGTCGGATGGAACTGATGAAACAAGCCTGAAATTTGAGAAAATCATTGATGGAATGAAATGTCATACCATAGAAGAAATAGAAGATGCACTGAAAAGTGCCGGATTTAGTAAGGTTAAATCCGATCATCATAAGAGCAAACCGTGGATAACCGTTATTGCCAGAAAGTAAGATGGGTGATGAAGCGATAAAACTGACCGGACTTAATAAAGAAGAAGTAGCTGCGATTTTAAAGCAGATAGCAGATGCCTTTTATGATTATAAATACAATGAAGCTGATCTTGGACTGGTGAAGTATATAAAGTCCAGAGAAGATATGTTTACGTATATGAACGCAATAGCACAGGCGGCATATAATAGCGGACTTTTATTTACCACTTCGGATAAAAGAGAAGGGTACCTTATGCTCTCTGGGGAGGGAGCAGGAGCTGTCAGATTCGTTGATGGGATCAAGATGATCATGGCAGAGAAAAAGGCACTTGGCGGGTTTTCAAATATGAAGATATTTATCAAAGCCTGCTTTTCAGAAGGCAGTACGATTGAGACAAGAATGAGGAAAGCAAAAAGGAAATTTATAAGAATAGAGATGCTTGTGGTCAGACCGGAGTATCAAGGACAGGGACATATGCGAAAAATGCTTGAGGATGTATATAAAATAGCGGAGAAGAAAGGCATTCCTGTCATTCTTGATACGGATGATAAGGATAAAGCTGCAAGATACGCGCACCTTGGAATGAAGCTTGACAGGGTTAGAAACTGCGGGGAGCAATTTCACATGTATGATCTCATAAAGGAGTGATTTAATTCGTATTGAACAAAAATGCGGAATCCGCAAAAATGTCCATTAGAGATTGGAATTCCACGGGAATTTTATTTTATAAGGTCGGTATTAATTTTCCTTGACACCGAAAGTTAGATGTAGTAATCTTTTTAAGCGAACACTGATAACTAACCAAATATCATTGTTGATAACGGATAAGAAGAACAGTCCATGGATGATTCAAGAGAGAGTATATGCCAAGAGATAAGTCAGCAAGCCATATGAAAGTGAATAAAGCAATTAAAGAGGAGTTTCTTGAGAAAGGTTTTGAAGCAGCTTCGGTTCGTAGTATTGGAGCGAGGGCTGGAATGACATCGGCGGGACTTTATCGACATTATGCGGATAAAGAAGCGATGTTTGATGCCATGGTGGAGCCTCTTATCACAAGTCTTAAGGAATGGGTGGAACATCATACTCGAAAAAAATATGAGATGCTTGAAGAAGAGGATATGGAGATGGAACTCTTTGGAGAGACCTTTTTAGACTTGATTCGAGAGGTAATCCTTCCAAGACGGGATGAATTTAAACTCTTAATGGAAGGCTCTGCAGGAACCAAGTATGAGAATTTTATTCATGATTTTGTGGAAGAAAATCAGAAGGTGTTTCTTGATGCAATTAGAAGCATGAAGAAGCGTGGATATCCGGCCGTGGATATGGAGGAAGGAGAACTACATTTGTTACTTTCAGCTTATCTTACTGCATGCTTTGAGCCAATTGTACATGGCTATAGCATCGAACAAATTGAAAAATATCTGAATACTGTACATGATTTCTTTATGCCAGGTTGGCGAAAGATCATGGGAATGAAATAGAGAGCCGAAAGGCTCTTTTTTCTTTGTTAAGTTATCGGATGATACCAGTCGTTAGCTAACAGTTTTCTACATTCCGTAACAATACGGTTTATATATATTTTAAGGAGGATGAAAAAGATGAAAAAGGCAGAAAAATTCGATCATATGAAATTGATCGGACAATATGCGGGAGGGTATAAGGTCCTAATAACCTTGGGCAGGATCATTGCGGCCATTAGTGCGGTGATTGCATTGATTCCTTATTATGACCTGTGGCAGATTATTCAGATTGCCATCACAGGGGATGATCCTTCCAGAATCAGTCATTACGCATGGCAGGCGGTGATTCTTACAATCACCTCACTTCTTGTGTATATTGTTGCATTAATGTGTAATCATATTGCAGCATTTCGTATTCAGGCGAATATGAGAACTTCTTTAATGAGACGGATTATCACACTTCCCCTCGGAGTTTTTGATGAGGATGGAACTGGTAAGATTCGTCGAATCGTCAGTGATTCCACCGCTGCAACAGAAACCTATATTGCACATAATCTTCCGGATAAGGCAGTAGCGGCAGTGACTCCGGTGGGATTAATTGTTTTGATTCTTGCATCGAATTGGAAGATTGGTCTGTTTTGTATGATCCCGGCACTGATTGGGCTGATGGCCATGATGTCCATGATGGGAAAACCTATGCAGGAAAAGATGAAAGAGTATCAGACTGCTCTTGAAGTCATGAGTAGTGAAGCTACGGAATATGTGAGAGGTGTTCCTGTCGTAAAGACCTTTGGTCAAACCGTGCATTCCTTTAAGCGTTTTAAGGCCGCAATTGATGGCTTTGGCAAATGGGCCATCGATTATACCGTATTACTTCGTATTCCAATGACTGCATTTATGACCTGTATTAATTCCATCTATATTTTTATTATCATTGCAGCATATTTTATTACGAAGGATGGAACAGTAAATGCAGATCTTCTGAATATCATGTATTACATTATTGTTACTCCATTAGTTACCCTTACATTAACCAAACTTGCTTATTCCGGTGAAGCAGAGATGATGTTAATTGATGCCTTAAAAAGAGTGGAGTCCATTATGGAGATTCAGCCATTACAGGAATCAACACAGGGTAAGATTCCAGCCGATTATGGTATGGAATTAAAGAATGTAACCTATCGTTATCCGGATGCAACCAGGGATGCAGTGAAGAATGTTTCCTTACGGATTGCCCCAGGAGAACATGTTGCCCTTGTTGGTCCATCAGGTTCTGGTAAGACCACCTTGGCAGAACTGATGGTGCGTTTCTTTGATGTTACCGAGGGTGAGATTTCCATCGGTGGTGTGAATGTGAAGGATATTTCTTCTAGCGAGTTAATGAAGCATGTTTCCTTCGTATTCCAGGATAGTAGATTATTAAAGAAATCCATCTTAGAGAATGTTCGTATGGGAAAGAAGGATGCGACGGAAGCTGAAGTGTTAGATGCTTTGGAAAAGGCACAGTGTATGGATATTATCGAGAAACTTCCTAAGGGTATTCATACCGTAATTGGAGAGAAAGGTACTTATTTATCCGGTGGAGAACAACAGCGAATTACCATTGCCAGAGCTGTTTTAAAAGATGCGCCAATTCTTATTTTAGACGAAGCAACAGCATTTGCAGATCCAGATAATGAGACGAAGGTTCAGAAGGCTTTCGAGAATTTGGCAAAGGATAAGACCATGGTGATGATTGCCCATCGTATGAGTACGGTAAGCAGCGCCGACCGGATCTTTGTTATGAATAACGGAGAATGTACAGAAAGTGGAAGCCATGAGGAGTTAATGCAGCAGAATGGCTTATATAAGAGATTGTATGAGGAGTATGCAAAATCCGTTGAATGGAAGGTAGGTGCCTAGGAATGGTAGAAAGATTACAGCGTAAATACGCCCTTTCCAGAAAGGGTGCGCAGGATATGATCAAAGGCTGCATTAGTGTTGCAGTAACCAATATGATTTTGATGATGCCTGCAGGAATTTTATATAACTTAATGAGGGATATGATCGGGGGAACACTGACGAAGGAAAGAATTCCCTTTTATGTGGGAGCAAGCATCGTAACAGTGATTCTGATGTTGATTTCCAATTATGTTCAGTATACCGCTACATTTTTTGCAACATACCATGAAAGTGGTATCCGTAGAACGGGTATTGCAGAAAAGCTTAGAAAACTTCCTCTTTCTTACTTTGGAAAGAAGAATATTGCAGATCTTACTACGAATATCATGGGAGATTGCGCACAGATTGAAACCGCTTCGAGCCACTGGATCCCAGAACTGATTGGAGCAATTATTTCGGTTGCTATGGTAGGTGTTAGTTTATTTGCCATGTTCGATTGGAGAATGGTACTTGCATTATTCTGGGTAATTCCGGTTGCATTTTTCGTTATTTTCACCTGTTCCGGTGCAGAAAAGAATGCCATTCGAAAGCAGTCTGCAGTAAAGCTTGCCATGAATGATGGTGTTCAGGAATGCCTGGAGGCGATTCGAGATATCAGAGCCAATAACGCAGAAGGAAGTTATATGGAAGAGCTGGAAGTGAAGATTAAGAATGTGGAAAAGTCAGCTCTTTTCACAGAATTAAAGATGGCGGTATATGTAAATTCTGCTTCCATTATTTTAAAACTTGGTATTGGTACGACGGCTGTCGTTGGTGGAACATTATTTGCCAAGGGAGAAATCAGTTTATTGGATTATCTGATGTTCTTAATTATTGTAACGCGTATCTATGATCCAATGCAGGTTTGTCTCCAGAACTTTGCAGCGCTGATTGCTACTGGAGTGGCGTGTGAACGATTGGATGAAGTTCTTTCTACGAAGGAACAGACCGGCTTAGAAGAATTAAAGAATCAGGGATATGATATTGTATTTGACCATGTAGGATTTAATTATTCTGATGATACCACGGTATTAAAAGATGTTACCTTTACAGCCAAGCAGGGTGAAGTAACTGCTTTGATTGGTCCATCCGGTGGTGGAAAAACTACCATCTCAAGACTTGCAGCAAGATTCTGGGATGTGAATCAGGGTACCATTAGCCTTGGTGGGGAGGATATTTCCAAGATTGATCCGGAAACCTTATTGAAAAATTACTCCATTGTATTCCAGGATGTTACTTTGTTTAATAATTCTGTTATGGAAAATATCCGAATCGGTAAGAGTGATGCTACGGATCAGGAAGTTATGGAAGCTGCAAAGCTTGCTAACTGCGATGAATTTATTCAGATGCTTCCGGACAAGTATCATACCAACATCGGTGAGAACGGAAGTGAATTATCCGGTGGTGAGAGACAGAGAATCTCCATTGCCAGAGCCTTCTTAAAGGATGCTCCAATTATTTTACTGGATGAGGCGACGGCCTCCTTGGATGCGGAGAATGAAACTGCCATCCAGGAAGCACTTTCCAGACTGATTAAGAACAAGACCGTTCTTATTATTGCCCATCGTATGAGAACCATCGCTAATGCGGATAAGATCGTTGTTTTAAAGGATGGTGTGGTTGCAGAACAGGGAAGCCCTGCAGAACTTTCAGCTTATGATAGTATCTATGGCAGAATGGCAAAGCAGCAGATGATTTCTCAGAACTGGACCATGTAATGAAAAAAACTAGGCAAAAAAAGTCCCATTGAGTATAATGACCTATAGAAAATTCGTATGCGCCAGCATATTCCAATGGGAGGAAGCAATATGGAAATCGAAGAGTGTCAAAAATTACTGTTAGAACAGATGAAACCCATAGAAGAAGTGGAAGAGGTGAACTTAATGGATTCCCTCCATCGCATCTGTGGGGAGGATATTCTTGCTACGATGAATGTGCCATCCTTTCCTAAGTCCGCCATGGACGGATATGCGGTATGCGCTAAAGATGTGGCGCAAGCGTCCAAAGACCATCCCGTCACGTTAAAGGTCATCGGAGAAATCCTTGCGGGGGATGGAACGGAATATACTTATGAGGAGCATTCTGCACTTCGTATCATGACCGGGGGCCGCATTCCCGAAGGGTATGATGCGGTGATTCGTCAGGAAGATACCAATTACCTTACCACCACGGATGATACGGTGGAAATCTATGCAGAGTGCAAGCCATACAATAACTACTGTAAGGTGGGAGAGGACCTTTCCCTTGGAACCGTGGTGTGTAAGAAGAATGAATGGATTAGTCCAATGCATATCGGACTTCTTGCAAGTATCGGGATCGCGACCGTGAAGGTAAAGAAGGTTCCACGAATCGCCATCATCTCCACTGGTACGGAGATTACTCCCGTGGGAAAGGCGCTGGCTCCTGGAAAGATTTATAACAGTATTGCTTATCAACTTCATGCATCCTGCCTTGAACATGGGCTTATGGTAACCACGGTTACTTCCTGCGTGGATGATGTGGATGAGGTTTCGAAAGCCATCCAGGAAGCTTCTAATAATGCGGATGTGATCATCACCACCGGCGCTGTGTCCGTGGGAAAGAAGGATATTTTGCCCGCGGTATTGGAACAGATCGGAAGCAAGGTGGTATTTCGCCGTGCCAATATCCAGCCGGGAACCCCAACCATCGGCAGTATCTATGAAGGAAAGCCGGTGTTAAGCCTTTCTGGAAATCCTTATGCCGCTTATGCGAATTTTGAATTATATCTATGGAAGATTGTGGATGCACTGTTAGAGTGCAGTCATTATGCGCCTTGCCGGACCACTGCCGTGTTAATGGACGAATACACCAAGAAGAATCGCAGTCGCCGTCTGGTGCGCGCCTACTATGAGGAGGGGAAGGTTTATCTTCCCACCAACCAGCATGAATCCAGCGTAATCAGCAATATGCTGTATTGTAATTGTTTTATTGATTTTCCGAAGGGGAGCGAGCCAAACGTGGGGGACGAAGTCATTGTACAAATGTTTCGTTAGAACAACCCCTTCGAAAATCCCATATATTCCATGGAATCCATGTTCCATATGGTTGTCAAGTCTTGTAAAACCCATGGAATACATTTGACAAATGGGGACAAATCATGTAAAACGGATAGAGATTATGTAGGTGTACAAGGCTTCGGTCTTGGAAAGGTTAGGCTATGAAACTTTCAGCGGCAGTTCTAGCTGGTGGCAAAAGTACCAGAATGGGCCAGAATAAGGCCCTGTTAGAATGGAATCAGAAGCGTTTCATCGAAACGATTACAGAGCAGCTCGGCGGATTTGACGAGGTGCTTATTTCTGCTGCCAAAAAAGGGGATTATGAGTACCTGGGTCTTCCTGTGTTCTACGATGAGCATCAGGATATTGGACCAATCGAAGGTATTCGTTCCGTTCTTAGTCATGCCAAGAATGATTATGTCTTTGTCTGTGCAGTGGATATGCCATTTATCACGGAAGAATTCGTGGAATATATGGCAGAATTTGTATCCAGTGATCATGATGCTTATGTGGTGATGGATGAGGAGCATGTGCATCCGCTGTGCGCCATCTATTCGAAGAAGGTATTACCACAGTTGGAGGCATTGATTGTGGCCGGTCATTATCGCATCATGGACTTATTACAGGCCGTTTCTACTAAGTATATTAAGCTTTCTTATACGAGTTTCGATAAGAAAGTAGTGAAGAATATTAACACCAGGGAGGAGTATAAGAAGTTACGCCTTCCTATTACATTTGCCATCTGTGGAAAAAAAGACAGTGGTAAAACCGGACTGATCATTAAATTAATTAATGAATTTATCGCCGACGGTTATTCTGTTGGCGTATTAAAACATGACGGGCATGATTATGAGATGGATCATGAAGGAACGGATAGTTACCGGTATTTTGCGGCGGGTGCCAGGGTGAGTGGAATTTATTCGAAAGAAAAATCCACCCTGAACAGACGGCGTTTTGGTGACTCTTTGGAAGCATCCGGGGACTATGCATATGCAAAAGACCTTATAAGTAATATGCAGGACTGCGATGCCATCCTTCTGGAAGGATTTAAGGATTCGGATTTTCCCAAAGTGGAAGTGGTTCGAAGGAAAATTAGTCAAACTCTATCTTCCAATGTCAAGAATTTAATATGCGTAGCAACAGATGTCTCATTAACGGATTCTACCTATGAAACTAGGGATTTAGATGATGTTCATGGGATTTTTTTATGCATTAAAAGATATTTTGGATTGGAGTAAAGGATGAAGCTTGTAAAGACAGAAGATAGCGTGGGACAGGTTTTATGTCACGATATTACCCAGATTATTCCGGGAACCTACAAGGGACCGGTATTTCGCAAAGGACATGTGATCACCGAGGAAGATATTCCGGTGCTGTTGTCCGTGGGAAAGGAACATCTCTATGTATGGGAAAAGAAGGAGGGAATCCTTCATGAAGACGAAGCGGCAGAAATCTTAAAGGAAATCTGCTTCAATGACCATATGCTTGCCAGTGAGCCGAAGGAAGGTAAAATCGAAATCACTGCAGCGGAAGATGGCGTCTTTAAAATCAATCGTGATGCATTAATCCGCGTGAATTCTCTTGGCGAGATGATGATTGCTACCATCCATGGTGACTTCTGGGTAAAGAAGGGAGAAAAGCTTGCAGCCATGCGTGTGATTCCTCTAGTGATTGAAGAGGAGAAGATGGAGGCAGCGAAAAAGGCCGCGGGGAACAGTCCAATTCTTTCTTTGTTACCGACCAAGCACCGGAAAGTAGGGATTGTAACAACGGGTAGCGAAGTGTTCAAGGGTAGAATTAAAGATGCCTTTGGTCCTGCTATTATGAAGAAGTTACAGTTTTTTGATACGGAAATTATGGGTCAGAAAATTCTGGATGATGATATGCAGGGAATTACTGACAGTATTATGGAATTTATTCACGATGGAGCGGATATGGTTCTTTGTACAGGTGGTATGAGCGTGGATCCGGACGATAAGACCCCTGGGGCGATTAAGGCCACGGGGGCAGCGATGGTATCCTACGGAGCGCCAGTACTTCCTGGAGCAATGTTCGCACTGGCATATTATGACTATGAAGGACGAACGATTCCAATTCTTGGACTTCCAGGATGCGTCATGTATGCGAAGCGGACCATCTTCGATTTAGTGCTTCCAAGAGTCCTTGCCGGGGATCGAATTACCAAAGAGGATATTGCAAGACTGGGGGAGGGCGGTTTATGCATGAACTGTGAACCATGTACCTTCCCACATTGTGGATTCGGAAAGTAAATGTTTTTTAATCATAGAAAGTTGTAGGAATATCATATGGGCGAATTTACACATTTTGATCAGGAAGGCAACGCAATTATGGTGGATGTGACTGCCAAGGACGTAACAGAGCGGGTTGCGGTTGCCAGTGGATTAATTAAAGTGAATCAAGAGGTATATGATGCAATTGTTGGCCACAGTGCGAAAAAGGGGGATGTGCTGGGAACGGCAAGAATTGCAGGAATTATGGCCGCGAAAAGAACTTTTGAATTAATTCCCATGTGCCATCCTTTGTTTTTAACCAAGGTTACCTTGGATTTTACGCTGGATGAACACAATCGCACCATCAAAGCAATCTGTACCACCAAGGTGGAAGGAAAAACCGGCGTCGAGATGGAGGCCCTCACTGGTGTGAATGTCGCTCTTCTTACCATCTATGATATGTGCAAAGCCATGGACCGAGGAATGGAGATGTCTGAAATCCATCTCGAGGAGAAAAGTGGCGGAAAGAGCGGACATTTTATCCGCTCCAAGTAGAACAGATCAAGAATAAGAAGTGGAGCTTAAAATCATGAGAAAATTAAATAAAGTAGTAAGTTGTGTGAGTGTATTAGCCCTTTCTATGGGACTTTTAGTGGGTTGTGGAGGAAATGTTTCAAGTAGTGAGACTGCTGCTACAACGGCAGGAGCGGCAGAAACCACTGCAACCACTGCAACCACTGCAGCAAGTGAGAAAACCACAGAAACTGCCAAGGAGCCATATGAATTAACGATTCTTGCAGCAGCTTCCTTAACGGATGTATGTACGGAGCTTGAAACCATGTATGAGACCGCACATCCAGAATGTGAACTTACCTTTTCCTATGGTGGTTCCGGAGCTTTAATGGCACAGATTCAGGAAGGCGCACCATGTGACGTATTCATATCCGCAGCCAAGAAGCAAATGAAGACTTTGGACGAAGCCTCCTTAATGAATTCCGATTCCATCGTGGAATTATTGGAAAATAAAGTGGTTTTAATTGTTCCTAAGGATAGCAAGCTTACGGACCTTACTTTTGAAAACCTGACTTTGGATGAGGTAAAGATGGTTGGTCTTGGTGAGCCAAGCAGCGTTCCGGTAGGTCAGTATGCGGAAGAAATCTTTACCAGTCTTGGCATCTTAGATCAGGTAAAGGCGAAGGCCAATTATGGTAGTGATGTTCGTGTGGTTCTTTCCTGGGTTGAGGAAGGTGCCGTGGATGCAGGTGTGGTATATGCAACGGATGCCGCAACTTCTGATAAGATTGTAGTCGTAGCAGAAGCTCCAGAGGGAAGTATCTCCAAGGTGATTTATCCGGCCGGTATCGTGAAAGCATCCTCCCATCCAGAAGAGGCTTCGGATTTTGTAGCATTCCTTCAGTCCGAGGAGGCAATGAAAGTATTTGAGCAATATGGATTTGTAAGTGCCCAGTAATTGTGCATAAGGAGAAGTAGCATATGGATTATTCCCCACTTTGGATCTCTTTAAAAGTGGCATTAATCGCGATTCTTTTTACATTTGTACTTGGAATCCTTGCGGCGAGGTTAATGCTTCGCGCAAGGAAGCTCCGGTACATCTGTGACTGTATCTTTAGTCTGCCATTAGTGCTGCCACCAACGGTGGTTGGATTTTTTTTATTGATCATATTTGGAAAGAACTCGTGGATTGGACAGTTCTTAGAACAAATAGGAATTCCGGTGATTTTTCACTGGTCGGGTGCTGTGATCGCATCCGTTGTGGTTTCTTTTCCCATTATGTATCGAACCACACTTTCTGCCATGGAGCAGGTGGATGAGAATTACATCTATGCCGCAAGAACTCTTGGAATGAGTGAAGAAGCGATTTTTCGAAAGATCATTCTTCCTATTTCCTATCCGGGAATTATTGCTGCCACCATTTTAGCCTTTGCCAGAGCCCTGGGGGAATTTGGCGCAACCATGATGATTGCAGGAAATATTCCGGGACGCACCAGAACCATGTCCATCGCCATCTATACGGCGGTGAATGCTGGAAATCGAGAACTTGCCTATACTTGGGTGGGAATTGTGATGGCAATTTCCTTCCTGTCCATTTTATGTATGAATCTATGGAATGACGTGAATGCACGAAGATTCCAGAAACACTAAATAGGGGTAAGCATGGCTTTAATTGTTAGAATTAAGAAAAAATTGGGAGATTTTTCCCTGGATGTTTCCTTTCAGACGGAGCGGGGACGCATGGCAATCCTTGGTGCATCGGGCTGCGGAAAAAGCATGACCCTCAAATGTATTGCAGGAATTGAAACTCCCGATGAAGGATATATTGAATTGGATGGAAGAGTGTTTTTTGACTCCGAACATCATATTAATAGAAAACCACAGGAACGGAATGTGGGATATCTTTTTCAGGATTATGCCCTGTTCCCTACCATGACCGTATATGAGAATCTTCGCTGTGCTACGAAGAAGGATGAAGAAATCAAGCAATATGTGGAGCGGTTCTGTCTTCAGGGGTTAGAACATTTGTACCCAAGGGCATTGTCCGGAGGACAGAAACAGCGGGTGGCCCTTGCAAGAATGCTTGCGAAGCACCCGGATTTAATCCTTTTTGACGAGCCTTTTTCTGCACTGGACAATCATCTAAGAACCCATATGGAACGAGAAATCATGGGGCTTTTAGAGGAATATGAAGGAATTAGTATTTTAGTATCCCATGACCGCAACGAGGTTTTTCGCATGACGGAGCGGATTGGGGTGATGTGCGATGGCACCATGCTTTGTGTGGAAGAAAAGCATGAATTCTTTAATCATCCCAAAAGCCTTGCACAGACTCTTCTTACGGGATGTAAGAATGTTAGTCGTGTGACCTTTTTAAAGGAAGATGGGAATAAAGTCTATTATGAAGCCAAGGATTGGGGAATTCCCATGGTTCTTACGAAAAGAGAGGAACGGGATTATTCCAAGGTGTCCTACCTTGCGCTTCGAGCACATTTCTTTCATGGAATGGAATGGAAAGATGCTTCCCAGGAGGATTTTTTAAGTGTTCCTCAAAACTGCATTCCCTGTACTTTAGTGCGGAGCGTGGAAGATACTTTTTCCATGAGCGTGTTGCTTTCTAATCCCAAGGCTTCCGGGGGGGAATATTCCCTCATTACGTATGAAGTGGATCATGGCGTCTGGGAGAAGGAAGGGATGGAACATTGGAAGGGATTTTTATTAGAAATCCCGGAAGAGAAGGTAATTCTACTGGATATGTAGGGGATATTACGATGCATATAACCCTCGGAGTAGATGTTGAACTTTGGGAATACATAGAAATGGATGACGGTAACGAATGAAGGACTGTTTTGGCAGGAATATTGATTATCTTCGAATTTCACTAACGGACCGTTGCAATCTTCGCTGCAAATACTGTATGCCGGAATGTGGAGTGGATCTTATGCGGCATGAGGATATTCTATCCTTGGAGGAGATTGTAAGAATCGTGGACATTATGAATGCCATGGGCGTGACGAAAGTTCGCTTAACTGGTGGTGAGCCCATGGTTCGGAAGAATGTGGTGAAACTTGTGGAGGATCTTCATTCCTTTTCTACAATTGAATATATTGCCATGACTACTAATGGTCTTTTATTCGAACCCAAGGTAGAAGAACTGGTAAATGCAGGTCTTACTGCAGTGAATATTAGCCTGGATACGTTGGATGAAGAGCGTTTTCGTGCAATCACAGGAATGTATGGCATGGAGATTGTATTTCGGGCGTTACAAAAGTCCTGTATGCTTGGACTTCGCACCAAGATTAACTGTGTTCCTGTGCGGGAATTGAATGATGCGGATCTGGAGGATTTGGCGGGATTTGCCAAGAAGTTGCCAGTGGATGTGCGCTTTATTGAACTGATGCCCATTGGATGTGGGAAGGAATATGAAGGCATTCCAAGTGATGAGATCTTAGATCGGTTAGCCAGAAAATATGGTCCTTATGAAGCATTTGCAGGAAAGCGGGGCAATGGCCCGGCTAAATATGTGGAGTTTTCGGGATTTTTAGGAAAGATTGGACTGATTAGTCCCATGAGTCACGCCTTCTGTGGGGAGTGTAACCGGATTCGCCTCACCGCGGATGGGTGGTTAAAGCTTTGTCTCCATTATGATATTGGCGTGGATTTAAAAACATTATTGCGGGATGGAAGTAGCGATACCGTGATCAAAGAGGTAATCTTAGAAGCACTGGAGCATAAGCCACAGGCCCATCATTTTGCTGCTCCCACAGGAACGCATGAGGATGTAAGAAAGATGGTGCAAATCGGTGGCTAGAATGAATTGTGGAATGAATGAATTGTGGAATGAGAAAGGAATGAAGTAGATGTCAGAGAAATTATCTGCGAAGGAAATTGTAGCAAGGAACAAGGCCCATAACGAGGAGCGCAATGCCAGACCTCTTCCAAGTCCGGGAGATACGGGGGAAGTGGTTGCGGTATGTATTAGCGTGAAGAAGGGAACTGCCAAGGAGAATGTGGGAAGTTGCCGTTTTATCGAAGAATATGGCTTGGAACATGATGCTCATGCAGGTCACTGGCATCGTCAGGTGAGCCTTCTTTCTCATGAAGAAGTGGAGCATTTTCGCAGTCGTGGGGCCAATGTGGCAGATGGTGCCTTTGGTGAAAATCTTTTAGTGAAGAATTTCGATTTTCGCAGACTTCCTGTGGGAACCATCTTTTCCTGCAATGATGTGACCCTGGAGATGACACAGATCGGAAAGAAGTGCCATTCGGAGTGCGCCATCTTTCATCAGGTGGGGGATTGCATTATGCCTCGCGAGGGTGTATTTGCAAGAGTCCTTACCGGTGGAACGATCAAGGTGGGAGATCAGTTGACTTTAGTGAAATTAGGCGACGGAAGTAGCAAGGCGTATTACGCTGAAACCAACGAAGAAGCGTAAATTTAACGCAGTCGGGGTACAAGCTCCGACTGCGTTAAACGCTCCGCGAGGATGCGCACGGATTCGAAGAAATCCCCCACCTTTAAGTGTTAGCGTAGGTGGGGGTTATGACAACTTAGAGGTTAGAAAAATCCCACAAGAACAGAAAGGATGCAGCATGGAACGATTTTTAGCAGGAATCATTACTGCAAGTGATAAAGGAAGTCGGGGAGAACGGGAGGATTTAAGTGGTCCTGCCATTGCCGAAATGATTGAAGCCCAGGGATATGATGTGGTTAGCTATAAGGTGCTTTCTGATGATGAGGATGGACTTTATGAAGAGATGGTTCGCTTAAGCGATGAAGTGGGAGTGGATGTAATCTTTACCACTGGTGGAACAGGTCTTTCCCCAAGGGATAATATGCCGGAAGCCACTCTTCGTGCGGCAACCAAGCAGGTTCCGGGAATTAGTGAAGCGATTCGCGCCTATAGTCTTTCCATTACTCCAAGAGCCATGTTAAGCAGGGCGGTGAGCGTGATGCGCAATCGTACTCTGATCATTAATCTGCCAGGAAGTCCTAAGGCAGTGAAAGAATCCCTAGAATATGCCCTTCCGTCCCTTGCCCATGGCATCAAGATCATGCGTGGCGAAGATGGGGAGTGCGCTAGAAAATAATGGGGAGTTTAGTTAAATTTAACTAATTTTTCTTGCATAATATTGATTGACTGACAAATTTATAACAAATTTCGGACCCTAAATTGTATTTTTTTCAAAAATTTATACAATTTAGGGTTATTTTGTGCATACAAATAATTGTGAAACACAAGGTTTTGTTATAAAATTATACTATATATGACTTTTCTAGTATAGGAGGTTATCAATGGTAAAAGAACATGTACTGCACCAAAACGAAATGAACGTGAAGACTTCTAAGTTTCTCGATAAGTTCGTTAAGCGTGTAAAGGCCAATCCTCCGGGAGTTTGTCCAATTGCAGTGCAATTATCCTTTTTGCAGAGTGCAAGAAGTCAGACTTGTGGTAAATGTGTGCCATGTCGGGATGGATTATTAGAAGTTGAGAATATGATGCGGGATATTCTTGACGGTAAGGCAGAGATGGATACCTTTGAGAATATGGTGGATTTATGCCATACCATCGAAGACACCGCAGACTGTGCAATTGGTTATGAGGCTGCCAATATTGTATTAAAGAGCGTGGAAGAATTTTATGACGAATATATGAGTCATATTAAGAGCCACCGTTGTCAGGCAGAAGTGGGACAGAAGGTTCCATGTATTTCATTCTGCCCAGCGAATGTAAATATTCCTGGTTACATCGCTTTAATTGGAGAGCATCGTTATGCGGATGCGATTAATCTGATTCGTCATGACAATCCATTTCCAACAGCTTGCGCATTTATTTGTGAGCATCCATGTGAGGAAAAGTGCCGTCGTGATTTATTAGATAGCCCAATTAATATCCGTGGTTTAAAGAAATTTGCCGTGGATCAGATTGCAGCAGATGAAGTAAAAGTTCCAGAGTGTAATGTGTCCACCGGTAAGAAGGTTGCCATCGTTGGTGGTGGCCCAAGTGGTCTTACTACCGCATATTTCTTATCCTTAATGGGACATAAGGTTGTAGTATACGAAGAGCGTGATCACTTAGGTGGTATGCTTCGTTATGGTATTCCGAATTACAGACTTCCTAAGGATCGTCTGGATCAGGATATTAATGCCATCCTTTCTACGGGTAATATTGAAGTAAAGTACAATGTTGCCATTGGAGATGGAAAAGATATTACCATGGAGCAGTTGTTAGAAGATTATAATGCAGTCTATGTTGCCATCGGTGCACAGACCGGTAAGAGCGTGGATGTGGAAGGCGTGGATGCCAATGGTGTTTACTCCGCAGTAGATATGCTTGGTGAAATTGGTCGTGGTAATATTCCGGATTATTCCGGTAAGCGAGTGGTTGTTGTCGGTGGTGGTAATGTAGCCATGGACTGTGCTCGTTCTGCGGTTCGTTGTAAGGCGAAGGAAGTTACGGTAATTTATCGTCGTCGTCAGATCGATATGACAGCTCTTCCATCCGAGATTCAG
This sequence comes from Lachnospiraceae bacterium, assembly GCA_024696615.1. GTDB lineage: Bacteria > Bacillota > Clostridia > Lachnospirales > Lachnospiraceae > MGBC120314. Next base: position 5,502 of record JAILGS010000013.1, on the reverse strand, counting down.
GGTGCGATTGAAGAAGGTGTAGAACTTCTTACTTTGAATGCACCAGTGAAGATTAATAAGGATGAGAATAATAATGTCAGTGGCTTCGTATGTCAGCCACAGATTATTAGTACTTATCGTGGCGGAAAGCCATCCGTTACCAAGGCGAATAAGGAAGAATTTGAAGTTCCTTGTGAGATTGTATTAATGGCTATTGGACAGGATATTGTTTCTGCTCCATTTGAAAAATATTCTGTGAATGAGCGTCGTAAGACCTTCGAAACAGAGCCAACCACCCGTGTTAAGGGTTATGATAAGGTATTTGCCGGCGGAGACTGTGTCTTTGGTCCTGCTACAGTAATCAAGGCAATTGGTGCCGGTAAGATTGCTGCATTAAATATTGATGAATATCTTGGATATCATCATAAGTATCTGGATGATATTCAGATTCCAGAGCCAAAAGAAAATGATCGTACTCATTATGGTCGCGTGCATTTAACGGACCGTTCTGCAAGGGAGAGAAGGTGCAACTTTGATCCTGTGGAGAATGGAATGTCCTTCGATGAAGCTATGCAGGAATGCCGTAAGTGCTTACGTTGTGACCACTTTGGCTGCGGTGTTTTGGAAGGAGGCAGAAGCTAATGGTTAATGTTACAATTGATGGTGTGAAGTTATCCGTTGATGAGAATATGACAATTCTTGCAGCTGCCAAGAGTGCTGAAATCTCCATTCCAACGCTGTGTTATTTAAAAGATGTGAATGATATTGGCGCATGTAAGATGTGTGTGGTAGAAGTGGAAGGAAGGGATAATTTAGTTACTTCCTGCAATACCAAAGTCAAAGAAGGTATGGTGATCAATACCAGAAGCGAACGTGTGATTAAGTCCAGAAAGCAGATGTTAAATCTGATTCTTGCCAACCACGACATCCGTTGCTTCTCCTGTGGTAAGTCCGGTGACTGTCGTCTTCAGGATCTTGCGAATGAATATGAGATTACCAAGTCCTGCTACGCAAGTAGTTTTGCCAAGGTACCAGCAAAGATTGATAATCCATTCTTAACTTACTATCCTGAATTATGTATTAACTGCCAGCGTTGTGTCAGCGCTTGTCATAAGCTTGCCGGTAATGGCGTATTACATAATACCAAGATCGGTACGAGAACCTTAATTGATGCTCCATTCGGTGAGAACTGGAAGGAGACGGAGTGTGAGTCCTGTGGTAACTGTGCTGCAGCTTGTCCTACCGGTGCTTTGATTGTCAAGAATCGTAAGAAGTATCAGGTAGGTAAGGTGAAGAAGGTTCTTACCACCTGTCCACACTGTGCTACCGGTTGTCAGTATTATCTGGTAGTTAAGGATAATCATATTGTGGATGTGGAGCCTGCCAATGGCCCAAGTAACCATAATCTTCTCTGTGTTAAGGGTAGATTTGGTTCCTTTAATTTCGTACATTCTCCAGAGCGATTAAAGTATCCTCTGATTAAGAATCATGAAACTGGTGAATTCGAGCGTGCTACCTGGGATGAGGCATTGGATTTGATTGCTTCTAAGATGAATGAAATCAAGAAGCAGTATGGTCCGGATTCCTTAGCTGGTTTTGCTTGCTCCCGTTCTCCGAACGAAGATATCTATATGTTACAGAAGATGGTTCGTTGTGCATTCGGAACCAATAACGTGGATAACTGTGCGAGAGTATGTCACTCTGCTACCGTTGCAGGTCTTGCTATGACTCTTGGTAGTGGTGCCATGACCAATCCAATCTATGATATTACCCATGATGTGGATTGTATCCTTTTGGTTGGTTCTAACCCAGAAGAAGCACATCCAGTGGTTGGTATGCAGATTCGTCAGGCGGTAGAGCGCGGAACCAGATTAATTGTGGTAGATCCTCGTGATATTGGACTTTCTAAGAAGGCCGATATTCACTTGAAGTTAAAGCCGGGTACCAATGTAGCATTTGCTAATGGTATGATGAATGTAATGATCAATGAAGGCCTGATTGATGAGGAATTCATTAAGAATCGTACGGAAGGCTTTGAAGAATTAAAGAAGATTGTTATGGAATATACTCCGGAGCGAGTTGGCGAGATCTGTCATATTGATCCGGATCACCTTCGTGAAGCAGCTTTAATGTATGCGAAGGCAAAGAAGGCACCAATCATCTACTGTCTGGGTGTTACAGAACATTCCACCGGTACGGAAGGTGTTATGAGTATGTCCAATATGGCCATGATGGTTGGTAAGCTTGGTAAGAGCGGTTGTGGTGTCAACCCACTTCGTGGTCAGAACAATGTTCAGGGTGCCTGTGATATGGGTGCTATGCCTGGTGACTTCCCAGGTTACCAGAAGGTTACCAATAAGGAAGTTATGGAGAAGTTCGAGAAGGCCTGGGGCGTTGAATTAAACAAGAAGCCAGGTGTTCATGCAACGGATGTCTTCGGTGAGGCAATTAAGAAAAATATTCGTGGTCTCTTCATCTTTGGTGAAGATCCAATTGTTACGGATGCGGACCAGAATCATATTAAGAAAGCATTATCTTCCTTAGATTTCTTAGTTGTGGATGATTTATTCATGACAGAAACTGCAGCATATGCAGATGTGGTACTTCCAGGTACTTCCTATGCAGAAAAGGAAGGAACCTTCTCCAATACCGAGCGTCGTGTACAGCGTGTACGTAAGGCTGTGGAATTGGAAGGCGAGATGAGACTGGATACGGATATCTTCATCGATCTCATGAATCGTATGGGATATGAGCAGCCACATCTGACTTCAGAGGAAATTATGGATGAGATTGCTTCCTTAACTCCAAGCTTTGGTGGTATTAGTCATCGTCGTCTGGATAAGGGTGAATCCTTACAGTGGCCATGCCCTGATAAGCATCATCCTGGTACTCCGATCATGCATGTGGGCAAATTCTCCCGCGGTCTTGGTTGGTTCTATCCAGCAGAATATGCTCCAAGTGCGGAACTTCCAGATGAGAAGTATCCATTCATCCTGATGACCGGACGTGTACTGTATCATTACAATACCCGTGCCATGACTGGTAAGACCCCAGGATTAATGGAGCGTGAAGGACATTCCTTCATCGAGTTGAATGAAGAGGATGCTGCAAGACTTGGCATTGAAAATGGTGAGAAGATTCGTGCATTCTCCCGCCGTGGTTCCATCTTTACTACTGCGAGAGTGTCCGATAAGGTATCTCCGGGTGAGACCTGGATGCCATTCCACTTCCCAGATGGAAATGCCAATATCCTGACCAATGCCGCATTGGATAAATACGCTCGTATTCCTGAATATAAGGTATGTGCGATTAATCTTTCCAAGCTTTCCGAGGAAGAGAAGGCTGCCTTAGAAAAGGAACAGGAAATTATTTAATCCATCCGTAATCTTTAAGGAAATTATGAAGGGACTGCATATGTGATATATGCAGTCCTTTTTTCATCCGTTGTATTTTTAGGAAAATTTCTTATAATTAAGATAATTGGAAATCTTTCATTAATTCCGATAGAAGGGAGGGAGAGTGCATGGTTACCTATGATTTAACCAAGGCTAAGGGCCCGGTTTATCAGTATCTATATCGTTGTATTCGGGATGATATTAAAAAAGGCATCTTAAAACCGGGGGAGAAGCTTCCTTCCAAACGTGCGCTTGCTAAAAATCTGGGAGTGAGCGTTATTACGGTGGAAAATTCCTATGGTCAGCTCATGGATGAGGGATATATCGAAGCGGTGGAAAAAAGTGGATATTATGTATCCAAGATGTCCCCTTTAGCCTATTCTAAGGAGTGGGAAGAACGGGCAAATCCCGTGGTGACCATTGAACTTCCCCAAAAAGAAGAGGTGGTTTTTGACTTTTCTTCCAACCGTACGGAGGAGAAAAACTTTCCTTTTAGTGTATGGGCCAAGCTTATGCGGGAGACGATTTCTACCAGGGAGAAGGAACTTTTAGAGGTTTCCCCCTGTGGTGGTGTGGATGCCCTTCGTAGCGCTATTGCAGAACACCTTTCCTCCTTTCGAGGCATGGAAGTGGCGAAGGAACAGATCATCGTGGGTGCTGGAACGGAATACCTCTATGGATTATTGATTCAATTATTATCCTCGAATGCCACGTATTGTCTGGAAAATCCAGGATATCAGAAGATCCGCCAGGTCTATGAAAGTAACGGCGCCATCTGTCATCTGGCCAATATGGATGAGATGGGAATTCTTGTGGAAGAAGTGCGAAAGAGCAGATGTAATGTATGCCATATCAGTCCCACCCATCATTTTCCAACAGGAATCACCATGCCTTTAAAGAGAAGGCTGGAGCTTTTATCCTGGGCGAAGGAAGAGGAGAATCGTTATATTATCGAGGATGATTATGATAGTGAGTTTCGTCTGAATGGAAAGCCACTTCCTACGTTATTTGGAATCGATCATCGGGAAAAAGTAATCTATATGAATACCTTTTCGAAATCCCTAACTTCCACGATCCGTATTAGTTATATGGTACTTCCAAAGCATCTGGTGGAGGAATTTTATCGAAAATTATCCTTCTATTCCTGTACCATCTCCACTTTTGAACAGTACACTCTGGCGGCCTTTATTCATGGGGGTGCTTTTGAGAAGCATATTAACCGGATGCGGCTACATTATGTGCGAAAGCGGAGTGAGGTGTTAGCGCATATTCGAGCCAAGTTTTCCGAAGAAGAATGTAAGATTATCGAACGGGATTCCGGTCTTCATTTTATTCTGGAACTTCGCACTAAGAAAAAGGATGCGGAAATCGAGAATTTATTAAAGAAAGAAAAGATTACGCTTCGTGCGGTAACGGATTATGATATGTCCGGAAGAAAGAAAAATCTTCATCAATTTATCTGTAATTATTCCAATGTGGATGTGGAAGGTTTAGATGCAGCACTTGAGGTGTTAAAAAAGGTGCTATAGGGCCTTTTGTAAAGATTTGGTAAAATATTTCTTGTTCAATAAATGGATTGAATTGTTGGCATAAATACGATATTATCAATACTTAAGGGTTTCTAAAAAAGGAGACCCAAAAAAGAAAAGTGTGAGTTTATGAAAAATCAAAAATATGTAATGGCGCTCTTACTCTGTGCCCTGATCTGGGGAACGGCTTTCGTCTCCCAGAGTACTGGTGGAGACGCGGTGGGGCCATTTTCTTTTAATGCGATTCGCTTTTTGATTGGCGGTGGGATGTTACAATGCCTGCTTCCCATCTTGGATCGTATGGGATTATCCCATGCTCCAGGTCATGAGAAGGAGAAAAAGACTTTACTCCTGGGTGGCGTTTTGTGTGGCATAATGCTCTGTGTGGGAGCGAATTTTCAGCAAATGGGAATTACCCTTGGAACGGAAGTGGGAAGGGCAGGTTTTTTAACTTCCTGTTACATCCTCCTTGTACCGATTCTTGGCATGTTTTTCCATAAGAAAGTGCCATGGAATGTATGGCTGGGAGTTGTTCTGTGTCTGGTAGGATTATATCTTCTGTGCATGCCAAAGGGCGGTTTTACCATGCGTTTATCGGA
>JAILGS010000011.1 GCA_024696615.1 Lachnospiraceae bacterium | reverse complement strand
AGATCTTTGAAGATCTCTACTGAAAATTTAAAGAAATTTTCAGGGTTGTTTCACTGTTCAGTTATCAATGTTCAGTCACCGTTTTTTGAGCAATTTAAAACCGCTTCTCAGCGGCGACTTGGTTATAATATCATTTGGGTAGTTTAATGTCAACAAGTTTTTTCATTTTTTTACAATTTTTTTTTAAAACTTTTTCAAAATCCTAAAAAATTCCCTTGGTTGATGGATTCTTTACACTTCCCTTCGTCCACGCACCACATAATAAGCCACAAGAAGCATCACTCCCGTTACCACCCAGGACACCGGATACACATCCATAAGAATCTCATAAGTACCCACCTTCTTAAATATGGTTAGCATCCATACAATTCGAAAAACAACCGTTCCAAGAATCGTGATCACGGAAGGAAGGATGGAATAGTTCATGGCCCGAAGCGCCGCCGCCGGCATTTCAAAAAGCACGCACAGTGGTTCCAGGCTCATCACATGGGTCATACGTCGAATCGCATAATCGATCACCACCGGATCCGTGGAATAGATCATCGTAAGAGGAACCGCCCAGATCATAAAGATTCCACTTAATATTCCTGTAAATAGCGCCCCCAGTCCCATGCTTAAGTAGAACACCCGGTGACTTCTCGCCGTCTCCCCCGCACCATAGTTTTGTCCATAGAAGGTCACATTGGCACTGGCGAAAGCCAGCACAATATCATAGGTAAAATACTCAAAATTCAATCCCGCTGCAGCCCCCGCAATGATCGCGGAGCCAAAATGATTAATTCCCGTCTGAATAAACATGTTGGATAAGGAAAATACGCTACTTTGGATTCCCGCCGGAAGACCGGTAAGCAGAATTTTCTTCATATAATAAGAATCAATTCTTAAAAACTCCTTACGCATTTGCACAATGGAGGAGTCCACCCACAGGTGGCGAAGGACGAGGACCGCGCTCAATATATTCGAAAGAACCGTTGCAAGGGCCACTCCCGCAACACCCATGGAGGCCCCAACCACGAAGCCAATGTTTAAGATGAGATTCACTACTCCGGCCAAGGTCATATAAAGGAGGGGCGTTCTGGTGTTGCCAACGCTTCGAAGCACCGCCGCGCCAAAATTGTAAATCATCATAAAAGGAAGGCCAAGCATGTAGATTCGAAGATAGATTTCAGCCAAATCCCGCACATCTTCCGGTACTGCACTCCAGACCATGAGGGGCCCTGCAAGAATCTGTATGAGGACTAGAAAGATTAAGCCAATCACTAAGGCCGAGCACATGGAAGTGCCCACAACCTTAGGAACTTCCTTGCGTTTTCCATGTCCAATCAAATTCGAAATAATCACATTGGGGCCGATGGACATGCCCACCAGGAGATTTACAAACACTGCAACATTGGCCACATTGGCCCCCACGGCTGCCAGGGCATCCTTTCCTGCGAATCTGCCAACCACCGCAACATCCGCAGAATTAAAAAGCTGCTGTAAAATAGAAGAAAGGGCAAGGGGCATGGCAAAAAGGATGATCTTATTCCATAAGGAGCCATGAATCATGTCCATTTCCTTTCCATCCTCCCATGGCTTCTCCTCCGGAGCGAAAGCCTCTTGCTCTTCTTTTCTTTCATCCACAGAAGGGGTGGTATTTTTCTTAGTTATCCACATATTCGTACACATTCCTCACATTTCCTGATTTACAAAATCCCCGGGATCTTACTTGTTCTACAGAAAGTCCAGACGTTTTCTAAGAGCATTTAATACCCGCTTCTTATCCGTACTCCAAGTAGGAGCAAGTAACAACGACCGTGGGCCGTCCCCGGTGAGACGATGCACCACCATATCTTCCGGAAGCAGGGCACAAAGCCTTGCCACACAGTCCACATATTCTTCCATCGTAAATACAAAAAATGGCTCCCGTTCATAGATGCGCCCAAGATCCGTACCGGAAAGCACATGGAGAAGCTGAAGCTTAATCCCCCAGGAACCCTGCTCCACCACATAGCGTACCGTCCGCTCCATATCCTCATAACTTTCCCCGGGAAGACCTAAAATCACATGGGTAATTACCTTAATTCCCCGGTCCTTTAGATTTTTCACCGTCTTCTCATAAACCCCATTGGGATAGCCGCGGCGAATAAATTCTGCACTGGACTCCTTGGAGGTCTGTAACCCCAGCTCCACCCATACGGGCTTTTTCTGATTCATTTCGCTAAGAAGATCCAACACATCCCTTCCTAAGCAGTCGGGGCGAGTAGCAATGGACACAAGCACCACATCCTCATGGGAAATCGCCTCCTCATACAGGGGGCGGAGCTTTTCCACCGGCGCATAGGTATTAGTAAATGCCTGAAAATACGCAATATAACTGTCCGGGCGCTCCGGTTGAAACTTCTTCGCAAGAAATTCCTTTCCCGCCTCAATCTGATCAAGAACCGAATCCACCGGATTTCCTGCAAAATCCCCGGAACCGCCCTCCGAACAAAAAATGCAGCCTCCCATGCCACAAGTACCATCACGGTTAGGACATGTAAAGCCTGCATTAATGGAAATCTTATATAATTTTCTGCCATATGTGTCTTTCACATATTGATTCACAGTCCGTGGCATATCGCCCCTCACTCCTCTGTTCTCATGCACAAAGCACCACATTCCATCCTCCAAAGACAGGTCCCGCTATAAACAGGATCCTACTCCATGGACAGTTCCTTCTTAGCCTGGTTTAGGCGCTCATAAAACTGTGGAAAGAAGGCCTGCTTCGTATCGTAAGGCACTCCATAAAAGAGTCCCAGCAGATAAGAGCAAATATGTTCTTTCTCCTTACTTCCCTCTTCCTTCATATGAAAATACCCATCCACATCTTTTAAGAAATAATGCCATTCATTCACAAAATCCTCATACTGACTTAGCATGCGGATCCCAAGCCATTCCCGGATCCGCACAGGGGTCCGCTGCTCTAATGGATAGTGGCATTCGTGAATCTGATGAATATAAGTAAAACTTCCATCCCTATAATATCTTCCTAAGGGAAATAATCTGCAAAATCCCGGCCGATAGGCATGGATCCCACAACGCCCCGTAGGACTTAGGAAGGAACAATGCGGCATTTCGTCATCCTCAGATAGGACCGGCATCATATGGGGGAGAATGAATCCGTCCATATAGCCAAGTTCCACTAAGTTGTTGGATAACATTTGCTCAAGGGATTGGGAAAGAGCAAGTTCAAATTGGTAGATGTCGTAAGGGTCCAGGATGATGGTTTCGCACATCTCGTGGCAACAGGCGGAACATCCGGCACAATCGTTGCATCCCATGGCCACCACATCACGGGAATGATAGGTGTTCCCATCCGAAATCTCTTCTATCGCTATATTCCGTTCCATGCTTTGAAACCTCACTTCTCCTCTTGTTTCCACAGGAAGATGGAAAATTTCCCAGATTCCTTCAACTTCATGTTATCTCACACTTTAAGATATTCTGCAAGGAGTCGCAGCAAATCTTTTTTCACAAGGGGCTTGGCAACGTAATCGTCAAATCCCAGGGAGAGATACTGCTCCCGCATGCCTGCCACCGCATTTCCTGTTACCATGATGATTGGGACATCGTTTAGCGCATCGTAACCACGCATGTTCTGGAAGGTTTCGATCCCATCCATTCCCGGCATCATATGGTCTAGGAAGATGATGTCATACTGCTCTTGTTGCACCTTGTCAAGGGCCTCTTCTCCACTGGTGACGCAGTCTAAGGTCATCTGAGTGCTTCGAAGAAGTGCGGCGGTCACCTTCAGATTCATCTCGTTATCATCCACGATGAGGGCCCGCTTTCCAGGGGCAGTGTAGTTCATGATTTCCTCATCCGTATATTTTGTCTTTTCTTCCACAGGGGCATAGGATAAGTACTCGTCCCCGCATTTTTTCAGATAATCCTCGAAGGTTCCAGCAGGTCGCTCATCCAGGATCTTCTGTGGGAGATCTACGAAGAAGGTGGTGCCATAGCCCACTTCACTTTGCAAATGTATTTCACCGCCCATGGCATGCACTAACGTATATGTAATAGAAAGACCAAGTCCCGTTCCTTCAATCTTTTGATGAGCCACATCCCCCCCTCGTTTAAAGGATAGAAAGACTTCTTCCTGCTCTTCCTTGGCAATACCAATGCCCGTATCCCGCACTTCCATATGGAGAAGCGCCAGGCCATTGTCCAATTTATCCCAGTGAAGGGTGAGTTCAATCTCTCCTTGTTCCGTATATTTCACGGAATTGGTTAAGAGATTGATCATAATCTGACGAATCCGATTATCATCCCCTTCTAAGCTTAATGGAATAGTACGGTCATTATTTACCCGAACCTGTAAGCCCTTGTCCTTCGCAGGCTTATGCACCACCTGGAAACAATCCTCCACAAGCTGCAAAGGATTATAAGGACGCTTGGTAAGCTCCAGATGTCCCGATTCGATCTTGGAAAAATCCAATACATCATCAATTAAGGAATGAAGGACTTTTCCGGAAATCTCCACATCCTTCGCATAATCTATAATCGTAGGCTCCTTGGATTCTTCTAAAATCATATGGTTAAATCCTAAGATGGAATTTAAAGGTGTCCGAATCTCATGGGACATACTGGCTAAAAATTCCTCCTTCATGTGGCTGGCATGCTCTGCTTCAAGACGCTTTCGGTTGATGTTCATTACTTCCCGCACAGCACTAACGGCTGCAAAGCAGAAGAGGAAGATCATACCGATACTGATAATTCCCGCATCCACATTAATGATACGAAGAAGGAATAGAATAATGGTAATCACTGCAGAGATGGACACTGCCACAAAGCCCCATACGATGGAAATATATTCACGAATCCGATGCTTGCGATAATCCATATAGCAGGTTACCACCATACAGGCGATGCAGGCAAAGATACAGGCAAATGCGGAAATAACGGATTTGGAATAATCCACTAACTGCGCCATATGCAGTCCGATGGTAAGGAAAAGATCCGCTAAGGACAGGGTCACACAGCCAAGATGTAATTCCTTATAACGCTGCTTTTGCACAGAATTAATATATAATACCAATGGAATCGGAATTAACATCATACAGATGAAGGAAAAATCCGCAATCCAGGAATCATTTTCACAGATTAACTGACGAAGCGGGCTCTGACTTAGGGACCACATGGCCATAAGTAACACCGCTTCACTAATATAGGTGATTGGGAAAAATTTGTGATAAATCAGACAGAGAATCACAAAGATAATAAGGGACAGTGCACCCACTACCACCATCACAAAACTGGTAATCAATTCCAGAATCCGCTGATTCACCAATTTCCGCCAGATGCCAATTTCCGTACCGTAATACACCTGGGTTAACTCTCCTGCGTAGTCGGATTTACTCATCATCTCCAAGCAAAGAGTCTTTCCCGCATCCCGTTCATCCACTGGAACAAAGACATAATATACGGGATCATAGGCACCGATGATACGGCTTTCATCCGTATCATAGACGGTTCGAATCGCACCATCCACAGAAATTACCATCTTCTGACGGGCACTACGAATACACAGATAACCGGAATCGGCTACTTCCTTGGGAATTTTCGTATAAAGTGTAATCCATTCGCCTGATTTGGCATAGAAATGATATGGAGCAACACCAATATCGGCAGAACCATCCACCATGGTATTGATCCATGTCTCCTGATAAGGGTGACAATCGTCCCCCCGATAGATATCATCCGTTGGCAACACAAAGATACCAACCACAAAGATCGTAAGCAGCACAAGGCAAGTTACAGAGAAAATCCGTGACAAAAGAATATGAAGCTTCATATCCTGCTTGGTTTCTTCCCCCTTCTCCTGTGCATTTTTTTCAACAAACTTCACTGAATGATACTTTCCAATCATATTAAATCCCCTATAATTAACACATACCTTCTGGTAATCTCAATCGAAGCCCTAGGATTCCTCATCCGGGTGAAAAATACTATAATCCCGATTTAATAGTTCTTCGCAGGTAAGACGTTTACTCTCTTCTTTGCCAAGTTTTTCCACAATCAGATCCCGCAATTTATGCTTATTGCGCTTACTGTAACCCCGAATTCCATGATTATAGATAATCTCCATTAATTCCAACCGCCATAATAAATTCATCTGATTCTTTAATTTGGTGGTTGGACGTTCCTTGGGATTTCTCTTGGCTTCCCGAAGAATCTCAATATGAAGACCCCCATCTTCATCCTCTAAGATATCATAAATTCCCCAGTGCTCCGGAACTTCCTCTTCAATCCGATCAATATAATGCAATCCCGTGACAATATAACAGTAATCGCAGAAGCGCTCATAATTCTTCACCTGCTTCTCCAACCGGTCCAGACGGTCCCTGTCACTTTTAATCTCAAATCCCACAATGGAATCTTCCGTCACCAGAATCGCATCCGCACGGCTCTTACCAATCACCAATTCTTCATAGATGCGATATGGTAAACCGCGTCGTTCATAGGGCTGTTCAATTGTATCAAAAAGAATCTCCCGCATGGCAGGATCATCCAATCCCTGACTCCGTCTCATATTCATAATTATAGTATTTTTAGGGCAAATATTCAACAAAATACCACCCTCCATCCCCCTCCCATATGCTATAATACCAAGAAGACGGAGGTGTGGTATGGATATCTTATTTTATCGTTATGGCAGTATTTGTGAGCCGGATTATATTGAAAGTTTTCAAAAACTGGGATTTCAAGTAACGCAAATCCAGGATGAGATGACCAATAAAACGATTCTACCATCCCAGACCGCACAGATTGTGGGAAAAGCGCTAAAAGAACATTCCTATACCATGGTTTTTACCATTAATTTCTTTCCCACCGTATCCGACGTGTGTAATATCTTCGGAATCCCCTATCTATGCGTGATTGTGGATAGTCCAATATTAGAACTCTATTACGATTCCATCAAAAATCCCTGCAATAAGATCTTTTTCTTTGACCGGGCACTGTATGAAGAATTTGCACCCAAAAATCCACAAGGATGCTTTCACCTCCCCCTTGCAGTGAATGTAGAGAGGGTGCATAAAGTAGCCACCCATACCACCAGCACAGAGCGGGAAAAATACCACGCAGACATTTCCTTTATCGGTTCCTTCTATACAGAAAAGTGCGCCTATCATAAGCTAACTCTTTCCGACCATACCAGGGGCTATTTTGAGGGCCTGATGGAAGCCCAGCTTCGCATCTATGGCTATAATTTCCTGGCAGAGACCCTGTCGGATGAGATGCTTGCGAAAGTGAAAGAAGAAAATCCGGATCATTTTACCTTCATTGAAGGAATGCATGTGAATGAACGAAACTGGTTTGCCAATCAGTATCTAAGCGTGAAAGTAGCAGAGTGGGAGCGCCGCCGCCTCTTCCCATACTTAGTTCGTGGCTTAAAGGACGCCTCCATCCATGTCTACACAGGAAGTGATACCTCCGAGATTTCCGGCATTCAAAATCGTGGATTGGCCAAATCCCTTACGGAGATGCCCATCATCTTCCATGAAAGTACCATCAATTTAAATCCCACCGCCCGCTCCATTAAGACGGGACTTTCCCAGAGGGTCTTTGATGTATGTGCGGCGGAAGGCTTCCTTCTTACCAATTATCAGGAAGAACTTTCCGACTCCTTTGTGATCGGAGAAGAAGTGGAGGTGTATACCTCCTTCGAGGATCTCCTTAGCAAATGTGACCACTACCTTTCCCATCCTGCGGATACGAAGGAGATTGCTCATAACGCATATGAGAAAGTTTGCAGGGCTCATAGCTATGAGATTCGTATTCCACAGATGTTACAGTTGGCATTTCATTTGTAAAATAAAAAAAGAATTGTTTGACAATCCCAGTTAACTTGGATATAATGAACAAGTCTGTTAGATACATTCATATATGTTTTTAGTTCTTTGTATGAAAGAACTACAATTCGGAGTAGTACTCAAGTGGCCGAAGAGGCGCCCCTGCTAAGGGTGTAGGTCGGGCAACCGGCGCGAGGGTTCAAATCCCTCCTGCTCCGCGAAAAAAAGCCAAGAAGAAAATTCTTCTTGGCTTTCTTATTTTCCATCATCCGAAAGGAAAGACAGCACCCCGTGCTAGTCTTCCCTTGGCTCATATTCTTTTCGTTCCACAATACTCTTATAGGCCGGACGAATAATCTTCTCATTGGCCACCAGTTCCTCAATTCGATGGCAACTCCATCCCGTTACTCTTGCAATCGCAAAAAGTGGTGTAAAGAGTTCTCTTGGAATATTCATAATGTCATACACAAATCCACTATAGAAATCCACATTAGGACTCACACCCTTATAAATCTTACGTTCCCTGGCAATAACTTCCGGTGCGATCTTTTCAATATTATTGTAAAGAAGCATATCCTCATCCCGGCCCTTTTCCTTGGCAAGGCGCTCCACATAGGACTTAAACACCTTCTCTCGTGGATCGGATAGAGAATATACCGCATGTCCCATACCATAGATGAGGCCCTTCTGATCAAAAGCTTCCTTGCGGACAATCTTGGTTAAGTAGGACTTAATCTCATCCTCATCCTGATAATCCCGAACATGTTCTCGAATATCGTCCATCATCTCCATGACCATTAAGTTGGCGCCACCATGGCGCTTTCCCTTTAAGGAACACATGGCTGCTGCAATGGCCGAATAGGTATCCGAACCTGCGGAGGTTACCACACGGGTGGTGAAGGTGGAATTATTACCACCGCCATGTTCCATATGAAGAAGCAGGGCCACATCCAATACCTGCGCTTCTAACGGAGTATATTTCGTATCCGGACGAAGCATCCGAAGGATATTTTCCGCGATGGATAATTTCTTATCCGGACGATGAATGAACATACTCGCATCATTCTCATAATGATTATATGCATGATACCCATAGATTGCTAACATCGGAAATTCACTAATGAGCTGGATGCTCTGACGAAGAACATTCTCAATGGAAAGATCGTTCTTTCTTTTATCATAGGAAGCCAGGGTTAAGAGACCCTTGGTCATGGAATTCATAATATCCGAATCCGGTGCTTTCATGATCACATCCCGGGTAAAATTCCGTGGAAGCGTCATATTCTCCGCTAATAGTTTCTTAAATTCTGCCAACTCTTCCTTCTTTGGAAGCTTTCCAAAAAGCAGAAGGTAAGCGCCTTCTTCATAGACATCACTTTTATGGCGGACCCCTTCGACCAGATCATGCACATCGTATCCACGATACAGGAGCATTCCATCACATGGGACTTTCTTACCGTCCACTACCTTCGAGCCAATTACCTGGGAAATGTTCGTTATACCTGCAGGGACTCCGGTTCCGTTAATATCACGTAAGCCTCGTTTAATATCATATTCCCCATATAATTCTGGTGGAATCGCACCAAGCTTTGCACAAATCGGCGCCTGCTTTTCTACAAATGCATCAATCTTCTTCAAATAAGATCCTCCTTTTCATATAACACATACCTTTTATCACTCGTCTATTGTAACCAAAAAAAGGCGATTCTGTCCATGTCCTAACGCTATTGTTTACAAAAATTTCACAAAAAATCCCCCAGAATAGCATATTCTGGGGGACTTTTGATCCTTTTTAGGAAAACTACTTAACGCATCCGCTTCTTCTTTTCATCTAAGAAAAGCCAACCAAACACTGCCAAAGAACTCATCATCATTCCCAAGAGTCCCAAAAGCGTGCCCCGGCTGAGAGGATCTGCGGTTTTAGGAATTGCCGAGCTTCCAATGGAGCTCTCATCATCCTCTTCGGCATCATCCTCACGGTTATTTTCATCCACAGAGGTACCATCCGTAGGATCTTCGGAATCATCTTTCCGGAGGACCACAGTCACCTGTGCCGTTGCAGAAAGTTTTCCATCCGCGCAAGTCACGGTAATGGTCACCGTACCTTCCGCAACACTTGTCACGATACCGTTCTCATCCACCGTAGCAATGGAAGGATCCGAACTACTCCAGGTCACCTTGGCATGATCCGCATGGACTGGCGTGATCACTTCCTGTAAATCCGCTGTCGTTCCAATACCCTCCAGGGTTGTATATTTTGGTGAAACATCAATACTTTCTGCCACAATGGTATCCCTCCAAGCGATCATCACTGGGGAAAGACTGGTTACTACAAATTCCAAACCTTTCTGCTTTTTGTGTACCTCCGGAGTCTCTACTTCCCCCGGAGTATGTCCATGGAAATTCTGGGTAAACATATGAGTGACCATAAATTCATGGCTTTCTGGATCCACTCCCTCGGGATATGGAAGGGTAATGGTAATTCCCTCTTCTGGGAAGTCCTCTTCCGTTACCAAAGCCCACGTCGTACCATTGTCATAACTGATCTGTAATTCCACATCATATAATTCATAATCACAGTCCTCATAGGTTTCACTAGTTTCCATGGTCACTCGAAGCATCTCCTGAAGGATGGCTTCCTCCGTGGAAAAATCCGTCTCTTCTAGGGTTTCTGGAATTTCTTCCACACCATCTTCCACCTTAATGATCAAACGAATGAGGGTATCCCCATCCAATACTTCTGGATCGATGATCGTCTTGGTATCCTGATAGGTTTTCCCATCCAGGGTAACCGTAGCAGTAACAAGGGTTTCCCATTTCGTTTGCTCCTTCGTAATGGTGCAATCCAAGGTCTTGGTATGATCCTCTTGATATTCACATACGAAGGTGGCTGTTGCCGTCTCATAATCCTCACTCCAGGTAAAGACTGGGTCCTTACGATAGAGATGATCACTATACTGAGTGAAGGTAATGGTGGTGGTATTGCCCGCATGGTCCTTGGTTACTAAGGTATGCGTCTGGGCCACATCCGCTGCCAAGGTGCGATCCACCGTAACAGTCACTGGAAGCCCACTTAAATCTAAGAGACTTCCATCCAAAATCGCCTCAGAAAGATACAGATCTGAAATTCCTTCAATCACCACATCTTCACCACAATACGTAGCTCCATCCGTAACTCCCGTAACAACCGGAGCCACATCATCTAAAATCATACCATCCGAACTGATATAGCATACATTTCCCGCACGATCCGAAATCTTGGCATAGATGATATATGCGGCATTCGGATCAATGGTGAAACTTCCCGTATAATCCGTCCAGGTCAGCTGATCCGAAGTGATTTCCGTCTCATCCATACCAGTATCCGTTAAGAGATATTGAATGGATGCAACGCCGGAATTCTCCACCGTTCCCGCCGTATCCTCGGCAGTAATGGTTACTTCCATGGTATTCGCATAGAACTGTCCAAATGTAATACTATGGAGGAAGCTATTCCAAGCATTGGTATCCACCTGAATGCTACCCGTTGGAGGAACTAATTCCCGCCAATGAGCATAGATGGTAGTGGTTTTAGAAAGTGGGGAAATACTTGTTACTTTCTCCCCTTCTTCTGCTGCACTAAACCAGCCAAGGAAGGAATAATTCTCCCGCGATGGAGTTACGGAGCTGATTTCACTTTCCGTTACTTCACTGGTGTAATCCGTCTTTACAATCTTTTCCACCGTCTTTGGAGTGGCAAGATTGGTCGTATCATTTCCTTCGTTATAATCAAAGATTAAAACCGGCATACTAAATTCTTCCGAAGCAGTATTTTTCGACTCCTCCGGTAATTCATAGAGAATGGTTCCACTGGCATCCTCGCCCGTATAGTACACCGTATGATTTACATGATCTGCATCGGCAATGGAGCGATAGTTCTTTCCGGATACATCATAGGTATGGCCTTGATATACATAGCTCACTACCTGAATCCGGTGGTAATAGCTCTCCGTGGTTCCACCCACATACTGCCATACCGGATAACTACCCGTATAGGCGTAAGTTCCATCCTGCTGTTCCACCTTCTCGCAGTATACTCCAAGATTGGTTGGATCCGCCTGCTGACTGATGATCTGGTAGGAGGCATCCTGACTCCACTGGTCTTCTCCCGGAAGAGAATATAATACTTTCACATAAATTCCATCCGGAACCACAGTCACACCCTCTGTGGAGGAAAGATCGGTAATCACAACCTTCCAAGGCAGAGTGAAGCAATTTGGCTGATAGGTAATGGATACCGTATCGCCTGCTGCCGGCGCCGGAGTGGACGCATAATCCCTGGCATAATCGATCGTATAATCACTGACAGCCTCCCCCGTAGCAGACAGGGTGGTAACTTTCACCGCATAGGTATATGGATTGCCATCCTCATCCTGGGAAGGAATGCGAAGAATTCCACTACTGAAGCTGGTAGGATTCTTGGTAGGATCCTGCGGATCATAATAGGCAAATGTAAAATCCTCACTTCCCGTATTGGCCGGGTTAGTAGCACTACTTCCACAGCGATCTTCACAGGAAACCATCTGGGTGGCAAGTACTTTGGTCTGCTGACTCACATCCGTCTGCACCAGTTCCACGCAAGCTCTGGTAGATCGTGCTTCCACACCCTGAACGCCCTGTTCCATTGGATGGGCTGGATCCGTAGTACTATAGGAATATTCATAATTCCAATTCACTCTTCCCCAGAATCGCTCCTTGGTATCCGTTGCACCACAGTTATGATCACAGGTTGCAACCACAAGATTTTGCTGGGTGGCATCCAGATTCTCATAATTCGTAAAGGAATGAGCATCATAGATGGTTATATTCTGAAGAATCGTCTGATTTCCAGAAACATCCGTTGCAGTAATTCGATAGATGGTTCCCGCACTACTTCCCTCTAAGGTATATTCCTTACTGGTAGTTCCAGTAGGAAGAGCACTACTTCCCACTTCTTCGAAAAGGAAGGCTTCATATTGATCTTCCACTTTCTGTTCCACAAGTACTGAAAGTAAATTCGGATCCGTCACGGTAAAGTTCTTGGCACCGCAATAAATTCCATCATCCGCAAGTTCTGTGGTGATCACAGGATCGGCCCCATCCTGAATACTCCAGGTAACACTTCCTGTTCCCTTAAAGTTTCCAATAAAGGTGATCTGGATGGTATATCCCGTTCCTGCTAAGGTCTTTTCCATATCACTACCTGCATCGATGGTATAATCCGTTCCTTCCACCAAGGTGTAATAGGTGGCCGATGATCCTTCTCCCACTACCAGGGAGGTATCCTGAATCACTAAGGTAGGAGCAATGGCGCTTCCCGTATAAGGATAGATATTATCCACGGTTTCCACACCGCCATGGGTTAAGGTATAGGCAAAGACTGCACCATTATCCTCTCCTCGACGGGCAATGATAATATCTGCGGTATCTTCCGCCATCTGGTAATTGGTGGTGGCAGCACCGGTTACGGTTACAGTAGTCGTACCGGCATCACACCGGCTATTATTACTTCCATAGGACACAAGTCCCAGTCCCAC
>JAILGS010000057.1 GCA_024696615.1 Lachnospiraceae bacterium | reverse complement strand
AATATCATAAAAATCTGCGATTTCCACCAACAGACTGATATCTGGCATATTGTTTCCGGTTTCCCAACGGGATACTGTTCTTCCTGACACATTTAGCTGTTCTGCCAATTGTTCCTGAGTCAGATTTTTTTCTTTCCTGAGCATTTTTAGGAATGCCCCCACCTTGATCTGATCCATCAGCTCTCCTCCTTTCACAGTCATCATACCCACAATTCAATCCTTCCAACACGACACAAAGCGAGAAATGCCATATTTTACTGATTAGACACAAGTGTCCGGTGTAGTTGTGACAAGATAAGCTTCTTATAATACCTAAAACTGTGAATCGTAAAATGCACCAGGCAGCCTAGCCTAGAAAAGGGGTTAGCGCTGCCTGGTGCGGGGAAAATGTTACTTGTTTAGATTATGTCCTTATTATATCACACGAATGTCCGTTAATGCTACCTGATCTCCGGTTAATGCAATGTATACATCCTTAATGGAAGAATCCAAGGTGGTGACATTCTTAATATAGATACCGTGATTTTCTGTGATAATGGTGATTTTGTTGCCCTTACGCCTGCAATCCACGCTCACTTCAAATCCCTTCTTATTGAGCTCATTCCAGGTTTCCCAGCTATCGAACTTATCCGTCTTTGTGACAAGCATCTTGTTCTCTGCCTGTTCATCCTCGCCTTCCACTTCGCCGTCAAGACGAATGAAGGTGAATTCCCTGTAATTTGGTCCATACACTTCGCCATTATCCGAAGCAAATACCACAATGTATGGGGTATGCCAGATGAGATGGGCGGTCGGAAGGGACATGGTATGGAACTCGATGCGGAAGGAGTCCTTCATTGGAAGACTCGACGTTGCTGCGGTTCGATATCCATCGATTTGCACATTCTTAAGATCGCTTTCCATACGATTTAAGTAACTGATTTCTTCTGCGATTCGAGGAATATCTCCCTCCTTCGTTTCAATATTCGTTACTTCATACTCCAGATTGTTGATCTCACAATTTTCTCCGGAGAATGCCACGTAAGCATATCGTGTGCTATCAGGAAGTACTACGATAGCATCCATCACCTTCTTACCGCCAAAGATGCGGATTCGTAGATGATCACGGAAGCGCTCCGTCACCACGGTGTAACTCTTCCAAGCTTCTTCATAAGCAGAAATTCTTGCTTCAAGAATCTGATCCTCTTCATGTCCCGTTGGAAGAACCATAGGATTCTCTGACTTAGATGTATGTTCCGCAAGAGTCTCGGTTGCATGTTCCCCATCCGCATTTATAGCATTCTCAGATGCTATTTCAGATTCCGATTCAGAAACCTTCTCGAAGGACTCCTCCACTTCCGAAGGATCAAGTAACATACACTGTAATTCTCTTGCCTGGGAGCAAAGCGTATGTCCGTCAAACCACATCTCGCCATATTCCATATAGCTGTTTTCCACCATGGCCTGCTCCGTCAGATGAACCATGCCATCTAGGGAATCATATATGATGATGGCAGGAGTGGAAAAAACATCCGATGCATTTGCACGGACCCGCAGGGTGATGATGGTGCGCTTTCTGTCTATCACGATACCGCTACTAATCGCATCCCGGTAATTGACGCAATTGAGTTCTTTCTTCCAGACCTTCTCATCCTCTTTGCCGGTTTCTCGCAGTTCATACTTGGAGTCGGCGCCGATCATCTTGATCATGAGTCGTGCATAGACTGGATCGAATTTGGTTCCGATCCCCTTAACGAATTCCTCACGTACTCTGGCCTGTGGAAGCTGTTTCTTGCCGCCACTATAGGAGGTCATATCGTCGTAAGCATCTGCGATGGCGATAATTCTGGCAAGTTCAGGGATTTCCTCCCCCTTTAATCCATCCGGATAACCAGAACCATCGAAGCGTTCATGATGGCTTCTGGCAGCGCCCTGTAACATCGGATAATCCTTAATCTCGGCCACGATCTTCTCGCCTTCGATGGTATGATTTTCAAAGATTTTCTGCTCTGTTTCATTTAATTCCGATTCCTTAGCAAGAACTGCTTCCGGAATCACGGCTTTTCCCACATCATGGAGAAGTCCTGCCAAGTAAGCGATTTCGCACTCTTCCTGGGACTTTCCCTGTAAGATGGCAAGTTCTCTTGCATAATGCGCCACACGAGCGGAATGTCCGGCACGGTGATTATTGCCTTCATCCATGGCATTGATCAAAGTGCTGGTAGTCTGTTCAAAGAGGCGGCTCATACTTGCCTGTCCTTCTCGCAGATAAGAGATTTCCTTCTTATGCACCTGCTCGATGGTATTATTCATATCCCGATAAGCGAAGATGTAGAGAAGAATTCCCATGGCGATCATGGTGATATTCACTAAGGAGACACCGTAGGCAAAAAACTGAATCACTGCTGCCACCATGGGAAGACTGGAGAACGCTATAAGAGCCCAGGCCAGTCCTCGTGGGATCAGCTTTAAATACTGAATGACGAGGGACAGATCGATGATCAACATGACAAATGGAATCAGAAGGCACAGTGGATACCACTCTCCTCGCTGATAGCAGTTATTTTCATCGAAGGAATAGTACATATGGGTAAACTGGGACAGTACTAAAAGTCCAAGGCCCGCATCGATGGTATAAAATCCGATATGAATACGCTTTGGAAGTCTGCTAAGCTTACAATCCCGCTCCAGTAAATCCATAAGATAGAGATTTACGGAAGCCACCATGGAAAGCACCATGGCAAATACCACGAAATTGCACACACGAACCATCCAATATCCAAGGGTGGACACATCACCACGATAGATATAAGCCCATCGGTCACAGAGTAATAAAAGCATGCCCTGAAACTGTAACAAAGCTAGCGCAATCTTTCGTTTCTTACTCATGCCCTTGGATAGGAGCACGAAGACTCCAATAATCATACAGACGCCCGTTAGCACCAACATAATATTTAATTGATGTTTTGCTAAAATTTCAAACATAGCCCCACCTCGTTGCAATTTCCTCTCTTGGCCCTAAATCTACGATCTTACTGTCTTCGTAGGAAAAATTCCCGTAATTTCTCAATTAATTCCTGACGCTCGATGGTCTTTAAAAAATATCCTTCCGGTTTTAAAGCCACCACTTCCATCACACTTTCCTTATCCCCCTTACCGGTAAGGAAGATTACCGGAATGTCCTTCGTCTCCTCTTCGCTTCGCAACATCTCAAGCACCTGTGGACCGGAAGTTACCGGCATCTCATGATCTAGTAAAATCAGATCCGCCTTATTCTTTCCAAGCCACTTAATGGCCTGCAGTCCCGAGGTTACCATGGATACGCGGTAGGTATTCTTTAACCACTCCCGCACTAGGCCCAAATAGCTGGCATCATCATCCACCACCAGGATGGATTTTCGAAATTCTCCCGCCTGCACCTTTTCATAGACTTCTCTCACACTTTCCACGAATTCCGTAGCATCAATCGGTCTCGTAAAGGTTTGATGAATCAGGGAGCCTGAAATCCAATCACACATATAATCCAATTCGCTCCGACCACCCACTAATAGAATATGGGTGCCCGTTTCTCCCAGCTTATCATTCAGATAATGCAACACCTCATCACTTGGGCGTTCATCATCTTCTAGATAGCCAATCACTAAGCAGGTATTCCCCCAGGCCTTCTCAATGGCATCCACATCCCAATGAATGAAGGAATTATGCATATTGGCTGCAGTTAATTTGTTCGTAAGAACCCTGACAAGAAATGTCTCTTTCTCCCCAAGGATCATAATCTGATTCTCTGTCATACGTCTTCCCTTCTCTATTTATTCCTTCCTTTTACAGGCTTTCCATCAATTCTTCCATGCCATCCCAGTCAAAGCTCTTTAATGCCTTCTCTAAGACGGTAAGACGCGCTGCATCTTCTTCTGGAAGTTCATATTCCTGTAACTGCTTTACAATCATCTCTACGGAGTCATAATCCATCTGAGAAATCATCTCTTTTAAGGTCTTGTAAGCATCCTGAAGATCCTCATTGGAAATCTTCTCCTTCGTCTCTTCTACCTTACCCTCATCCTTATAGAGTTTCTTTAATTTCGTAAGATAGCTTCGATAATGCTCCATCATTCTCTTATGATTATGCTCGATAAATCCGATATTATCATGCTTTCCGGCATCCTCTAAAGCCTTCGCCTCTTCAGAAAGTTCCGTAGCACCCACGATTCTTGCCGAAGTCTTTAAGGCATGTACTTTCACGGTATAGAGATGATAATCCTTATTCTCTAAGGCATCCTCGATGACCTTGGCATTATTCTCGATGGTGTCATAGAATAACTGCAAAGCAAAAATATACGACGTCACGCCACCGGAAGCTCGAAGTCCCGCTTCCACGGAGATATCCTCCACTTCCATAAGCCAGTCCATCTCCTCCGGCATCTTCTCTTCTTCCTTCGAAGCCGTACTGTCCTCCATCTTCATGACAATATCTTCTGGCAAATGTTTTAAAATCGTCCGCTCTAACTGCACCGTATCAATTGGCTTCGCCAAATATCCGTTAAATCCCTTCTCCACATAGAAGGACTCTTCCACGGAAGCATTGGCCGTAAGAGCATATACTGGCAGATCTGGATAATCCATACGGATTCGCTCCAGCGTCTGCACTCCATCCATACCAGGCATCATGTGATCTAACAGCACTAAATCAAATTTGCCATATTTAATACGCTCCAAGCATTCCTCACCACTTTCTGCCGTGGTAATAAACATCTTGGTAGCCTTTAACAGATTCTTCGTAACTTCCAGATTCATCTTGTTATCATCCACCACTAAGATGGACGCATCCGGCGCGATAAACTGTGGAACATATGGTCCCGTGCGCTCATCCTCGGAATGTTCCTCGAAGACGCCGATTGCCTTGCGGTCAAGTACATCCTGAGTGACTTCAAAGATGAATTCCGAACCTTCGCCATACACACTCTTGCATTCCAAGGTTCCATTCATCAACTCTGCAAATTTTTTAGAAATGTCAAGGCCCAGTCCCGTTCCTTGGATTGCACTGTTCTTGACTTCGTCCAGTCTCTCATAAGAAGTAAAGAGCTTATCAATATCCTCTTCCTTAATACCAATACCCGTATCCTTCACGCTAAAACGTAAGGTACAACTGTCATTGGTCTTTTGGGTTAAGAGAAGCGTTAACGTAACACTACCGGATGGAGTGTACTTAATGGCATTCGTTAACAAATTCAATAGGATCTGCTTAATCTTTCCACAGTCGCCATAAAGACGTCGTGGAATCGTTTCATCCACCTTTAGGATAAACTTTAAATCCTTCTGCTCGCTACGTACTCTCACCATCGGAATAATCGCACGAAGCTGCTCCGTCACGCTATATTCCTGCTCCACAAGATGCATCTTTCCGGACTCCACCTTGGAGATATCCAGAAGGTCATTAATAAGCCCCAGTAAAGACTCGGAAGCCGTACGAATATCCATGGCGTAATTTAATACGGACATGAAGTATTCTTTTGGAACTCCCGTAGCATCCTCACGAAGGATCATCTCATCCATACCCATAATGGTATTAATAGGAGTACGAATTTCATGGGAAATATTCGCAAGAAAACGGCTCTTAGCAG
This sequence comes from Lachnospiraceae bacterium, assembly GCA_024696615.1. GTDB lineage: Bacteria > Bacillota > Clostridia > Lachnospirales > Lachnospiraceae > MGBC120314. The sequence goes on along the minus strand of JAILGS010000057.1, from coordinate 37,048 downwards.
TATTGGCGCGTTCCGCCTCATCCTTAGCCTGAATCAGTTCCTCATACTGTCTACGAATGATGGTTCCATTCAGGATTCGCCATACTGCCACACCTGCTAAGATTGCGAACAGAAGTAACATAATAATTCTCGTGGTAAATAATTCAAAGAACTGTGGCTGCTTGATCAGTCCAAATGTTTTATCCTGATATACTTCTCCACTTAACTCATCTATAATCTGCACATGAACTGTATATTCACCATACTCCAGACCCGTATATTCTAAACAGTCCAACTTACTCTTCTTCATGTAGATACCGGACTCATCCGCTCCCGCAATATATACATGCACCATCGGATCGGATACAGTGTAATCCAATACCGCAGGCATGATCTGAATACGAGTACTATCCGCAGGAATGGAATATTTACCATTCTTGTCATCCGGAAGAATTTCCTCCCCATCACAGGTGATGGAACTAATTCCAAGTTCCACTTCGGAATGAGGGGCATAGGACATCTTACTGTTAAATTTCACCACACCCGTTCTGGTAGCCACAAGGACATAGCCATCCTCCATGCGCATATTGTAGCAATAAGAGGTTGGGATGGCAGGAAGGCCCTTACTAATGGTATAGAGATGATACGTATCAATATCATCCTTCAGTGCATCCATTACTTTTAAAGAATACACACCATTGGATGCCATGACCCACAGATCCTCGGTATCATTAATAAATACATCGTAATTATTGGTAAATGGTAAAGTACTGATTTCATGCACCTCTCCATCCTGGATATACTGGATGGAATTGGAAGTAAGAACCCAGTACAGGTTATGCTCTGTATCTTTAATAATTCTTGTAACCACATCACTGGTTAAGCCCTCATCACGACCGATTCGGCGCATGGAATTCACAGAAATGATATAGATTCCATCACCATCCGTACCGCACATGATCTCCCCATCGTCTCCTTCACATACGGAAAGGAATACGGTGTTATGAAGGTTTTGATTGCTACCAACGACACGAATTACCTTCAGATTCTGGATCACCACTAAACCATTATTGGTTGCAGCAATTACACTACCATCGGATAGTAGATTGGTACTTCTCACCTCATTACTAAGGAGACCATTCTCCTCGGTAAAGCGCTTAATGACGCCTGTTTCCTCATTGTAGCAAAGAAGTCCCACATCATTGGTAAACACAGAAATCCATAGATTTCCATCCGCATCTTCCATCAAGCATCGAACTCTGCTATCTCCAATTAACTCCGTCAATTCATTCTCAAAAAGCTGTCCGTCGTTTAGAACAATTCGAAGACCATGCTCCGTTCCAAGATACATGACATCATGGTAATAACATACGGCATTCGTGGTAATTGGCTCAATTCCGATCATCTCATTCAAATTCATGAAATTACTAGCCACAATCTTCATGGTTCCCTGAATCGAAGAAGCTAACCAGATATTGCCCTGATAATCACAGGATAACATCTCGATGGCACTATCCATCGGCACATTATCGATTACATGCACATTATTATGCTCATCCAGATATCCCACCTGAGTCATGGAAGTTAACCACAGTCTTCCACATTCATAGCTGATATAGTGAAGATTACTCATCGGTGCCAGAGAAATCTTAATCATTCTCGTGGAAGGCATCCCATAATATCCATAATACAGATAACTGGTCTCCGTACTGATATAGATCATTCCGGGATTTTTCTGATCCACGGCCACACTGGTAATCTTAGGCATTCCAAGCTCTGCGCTGGAGAACATACTGGTCATCTCATCCCCTTCGATGGCAAAAATCTCACCACTACCCGTCTGACCGATGATTCGACCGGAAAGATCCGTCTCTAACTTCAAGACACGCTTATCATTCAGTCTGGCATCGTCAATTCGATGCACCTTTAAATCCTTATCCACATAGCACACACCTGCGGTGGTACCAATATAAATCCGGTCATTCTCCCCTTCTGCGAAGGTTCGAATGGAGGAAGATGGCAAACCATCCATATACGTCAGATGAGTCTGCTGATTCTTATGAATGATCACCACACCATTATCATTGGTTCCTGCCCAGATTCTGCCATGACTATCTTCAAAAAGTCCTCTGGCACTGGTTAAACCTTCACTACTATCCACCTGAGTAAATGTGGTTCCATCATAACGAACCACACCACTATAACTACCAATCCAGATAAATCCGTCACTTGCACCAAGCACACAGGTAATATCCGAGGTTGGAAGACCATTGGTTTCGTTATATACCTGGGTTACATAGCCAATTCCCGGAAGCTGTCCCGTAGCAGCATAGCCACCACCCTGAGGAAGATCCACATTCAGTTCCCCCGTATTGGTCTCGATAAGACCAAGGGTTGCACCACTGGCATCACTTGGACTATTCACACGCTGAATCGTATCGCTGCCACTTCCCGCCCTACTTGGACTATTCACATTGTCCTTGGCTGTCACCGCATCATATACGGTGGGACTCTCCTTAGTCGACTCCTCCGCAGAAGTCTCCGGCGTAGCACCACTGGTTCCATCCACGCTGCTACCCTCCTGACCTTCCTGCCAGTTTCCATCATTGCCTCCCGTTCCCGTCCACTGGGACGCTGAAGTAATAGCATCTGCTTCAAGCTTTGCGTTCTGACTTGCGGTATCCAAAGCAATTGGTGTCGCATATATAGTTGTCCCCGTAAGTCCAAGAGAGGTGGTTAGCGCCACCATGGGACCTAGAAGTCTTAATTTTTTTCGTATATCCATTGCCTAATTCCCCTATAATTGGTGGTACTTACGCAGTACCTGCTTCACTTCAGGAAGACATTCCATGAATGCCTCCACACATTTTGGATCAAATTGCGTTCCAGCGCCTTCCTGGATAATCTTTAATGCCTCATCCAAAGGAAATGCCGGTTTATATACACGCGCCGATGTCAGCGCATCAAACACATCTGCAACGGACATGATTCGCGCAGAAAGAGGAATAATCTCTCCGTGCAAACCTTCAGGATATCCCTTACCATCCCAGCGTTCATGGTGGTAAGCCGCCATATTTCTGGCCTCTTTCAGATAACCTTCGCCTCGAACGGTACTAATCGCCTTCTCCATGATATTCTTACCCATGGTGGTATGAGTCTTCATGATCTCATACTCTTCCGGCGTTAATTTACCCGGCTTATTTAATACCGCATCCGGAATATTAATCTTACCCACATCATGCAGTGGTGCGGACATCTCCACATCCTCCATGAACTTTGGCGTAAGCTTCTCTAAGTAATATCCCTTCTTCTTTAACCCCTCCATAACGATACGTACGTAGGCTGCGGTCTTCTGAATATGTGCACCAGTGTCGGAATCTCGGTTTTCCACCAGATCCGCCATGGTAATAATTAGACCGGACTGCATCTTGGTAGTGGTTTCAGCATAGTAGCGGATGTCACGCATTTGCTCCGCAGTAGCAGAAGCCATCTGGCAGATGGAGTGGTACATCTTCTCGATTTCATCTTCCGTACGAATATCCAACTGGCGCAGCTTTCGCACATGGGTATCCAAGGATTCCTGATTCAGGCCCGCCCCCACAAATGCGTCAACGCTCTCTGCGATACTGTTAATCGGATATACGATCAAGAATCCACTCATCCACATACCCGTTACTAAGATCAGAAGAAAGAAGCCAGCAAGGGACATTAAAATCTTCGTTACAATCTCGTGCACTTCGCTATTCACGGAATTCAAAGTCACTTCCACCGCCATATAGCAGACACACTGACCATATTCATCATATACGGGAGTCAGAAGAGTCATGTTCCAGTTATAAAAACCGTTGGAAACAATCGGATCCACCATCTTACCATCCAACATATCCGGAAGCAGAGCTTCCATCTCCTTGCTTAAAGTCATCTTCGTACCTGCGCGGTACACACCACTGGTATCATCCGTGGTATGGAAGATCCGATAACAACCTTCCGCCGTTGGTAAAAAGACATAGATACATTTCACATATTGGGAATTGTCGCTGATCTTTGCCAGCATGGAGCTGGTTTCTAAATAATTCTCCGCCTTGGTACCATTCACCAGATATTCATCCATGGCACTCTTATCCATGATAGACATGGCAAATCCAGTAGCACTCTTAGCACTTGCGGTAGCTGTCTTAATGGCGGAGGAATAGAATAAGTCAATTCCAGTAAATCCCATGATGATAACTAAGGCCATGGAGATTCCCGTTAATAAGAAGGTGATTCGATTTCGAATGGAATGCTTCACATCCCGATCCCACTTGGAAATGGACTCAATATCCTCTTCAGAAAGAGGTCTCTGCTTCCAACCGCTCACCTGCACTGCTACCTTATAGCGTTCTGGAATGATATGAAGGGCAATCAATGCAAGAACTAATGAAACCCATTTGTCAAAAATATTAAGTAAAATTGTGATGATTGTGAGAAGAATCTCTCTTGAAATACCGGTAGCTTCCCAGTACACTTCGATTGCTCTTGCAACTTCCGTACGCTGTGCGCCGCCGAAAATTAATAACTGAATAACCGTGCTTAAGGCCGCACTAATTAGACCTGCGCCAAGAATATAGATAATTACATGACGCACTTTCTTAAAGCCATATCTTTTCGCAAACCATGCGGTAAATAGGGCTATCATCGTATTCACAAATGTAAAAAATATTGCATCCGCGGAAAACATTGTACACAGAGTGTTCGTCAGAACTGCGGTCATCATACCTGGAAAGATGCCACCCACAATGGCTACCACCATGGTTCCAATGGTATCTAAATAGATCGGTAAACCCGTAACATGTACAACATAAGCCATGAATACATTCACTAAAACGCCGACAAGTACAGTCATGACACGTATCATGCTGTTTCGGTCCAATGGATTCTTTCGCTGATTCAAAATATTCCCCTCCAAAATATCTCTACTACTGCTCTAACCTATTCACTTATATAACGTTCATTATACCACGAAACCCCTTGAGTGACAATGGTTCTCCGTTTGTTGCAATGCTCTAACTTTAGTACAATCCGGTTAACGGAACCTATAAACTTGTTAAAAAAATGTTCATAAAAGATTAACGGAAACTTCATTGAAACAAGGCGTTTCCTCTGTTATAGTATCAATTGTTGAAGGGAACTTCCCTTAGGTTCCTAACAACCGAGAAACATTATTCTTAAAGAAAATATAACTTCATTTCATCCCTATAATGAAAAAACGCTCCGGAGTACTCCGGGGCGTTTTTTCATGGTGATGTGAGTCATATGGGACATATAAATCAAAAGGTCCAGCACAAAAACTTGTGCTGGACCTGGGATATTGGATAATTCTTATGAATACTTCATTCTACTAGTTATTTAGCAGCTTCAGTAGCGTCATCTTCCGTAGCAGCTTCCGTCTTTGACGCAGCAGCAACAGCTTCATTAGCCATCTGCTCCCACTGTAATCCCTTCTCTGGACTCGCTTCCACGCCATAACCATTGCGATACATTACAGCCAAATTACGCATAGCAGAAACATTACCACCTTCTGCTGCCTTACTAATCCATTCAAAGGCAACCGCATAATCCTGATCCACGCCCCAAGCATTGAAGTACATTACGCCGTAACGATTCATACCTGCAGCATCTCCTGCTTTCGCAGCCTTCTCAAAATACTCCAAAGCAGTGGCAAAATCCTGATCCACGCCCTGACCATCTAAGTACATAATTCCTGTATTCACCATACCTGTGGTGGAACCATTCAAAGCAGCCTTCTTATACCAGGTTAAGGCCTCCTTCAAATCCGTTGGAGTTCCTAACGCCCACTGATACATGTCTCCACGAAGATTCATGGCATCTCCCACACCCTTTAAATTAGCGCGATCAATCCATTCATTGGCAGCCTTATAATCCACCGCCACTTCTTCATTACCATAGGTATAGATATAAGCCAGTTCATACATGGCTCTACCATCACCACGATTGGCCTCATCTAAGAGACGCTCCATCTCCGTTCTTGTATCTGGAGCCTGGGTAGCTGCTGAGTTCATGACGATCTCATCGTCCTCTTGTTTCTTACCACATGCGGTAAATGCAGCAACCATGCTCAAGCTTAATGCCGAAGTAACTAAAGTCTTTTTCAGGATTTGCTTCCAATGTCCACTCTTCATATTATTCTCCTTATTTTTCAACTCAGAAAGCCCTTCTCTTTCCTTTTGTGAAAATGTTATTCCATGGATTCCCTTCCATGAAGCTCGCATATTCCATAGAATCATTTCCGAGTTTATGAAAATGCATACATAGAAAAGTTTACAACTTGCAACCACTGGTGTCAACAACTCCCAAAACAATTAATGGGCCAGCCGAAGCTGGCCCATTAATTAGGGAAAAAAAGGGGAAAAAGATATTTCACTCGAAGTCACGTGGGGATTACGTTTCCTTCGATGATGTAACTATAACAGTCGAAACTTAAATGAACCTTAAATTTTATTGAAAGAAAAAAATATATTCGCCATCGAAAATCTGCACGATTTTCCACATTGGTACACTTACTCCCAGGTAATTCGATCCGTATATAAAAGATCTAGATCCACATCCCCTGCAATTCCATCGATTCGTCCGCAACTGCTAAACTGCCACATCACGTAATCTCCTGCATATTCGGTCTGACTTACGTAATTGGCAAGCCATACCGGGTGCTTATGGACATTGGTCCACACCTTCTCAAGATAATTCTTACTGCTGTATAACATGGCGCTATATCCATACTTCGCTAACTCATCATGGAATGCGTTAAATACTTCATTTAACTCATGGAGACTGATGCCGTACTGCTGGAAATCTTCCCAATTCTCCCAGTCAAATACAATCGGAAAATCCAAACTTGCGCCATCTAACTGCTCCACAATCCAGCGAGCATGCTCCCTTGCGCCTTCTTCGGTATTATCCGTGGTGTAAAGATACACGCCCACTTTTAATCCCGCAGCCTTGGCATTCTTCATGTTCTGCTCATAATAGGTATCCATGGTTAAATCCGTGCCATGATGACCGATTCGCATGATCACAAAGTCACAACCTGCATTCTTTACCGCCTCAAAATCAATATTTCCCTGCCACTTGGACACGTCAATACCGTATTCTAAGCCCTCATCCGTATAGGTATCCCGCAAAGAGGAGAATGGGATTCTGGTTCTGGTATCCGTATAACTAGAACCGCTGCTCTTCTGAATCGTATTCACCACGTTAATATTCATATTCCAAGTGGAGCGATTTCCGGATGCATCCTCCACATAGGCCACTACGGCATAGGTGCCATTGGTACTAGTGTCCAGATGACCGCTATATCCCACCGTTGGGGATGGATCCGCATTATCACCATAACTTACATAGGCCGCTGGATCAAAGGCCCAGCCATTTTTTAACTGAATATTTCTACTATAAGTGAATAAAATCGGTGCTTCATTATCCACGATTTCGTAGGTGAAGCTCTTTCGATATAATTTGCCCTGATAATTGTATGGGATTACGATGGTATGCTCGCCAATCTCATTGGTATCTAAAATCGCATCCAAATTCCGCTCCACAGTCACATTGCAATCCGTAATCAAATCTCCCACCGTCATGTAGGAATATACGGTAACTTCTTTCATGCACTCCAACTCTAATCCCAGAGGTTCTTGGCTGGTTTCGGAGGTTGTGCCGTCGTTTGCAGTGCTTGCGTCGCCTGCAGTGGTTGCGCCATCTGTTGCGTCGCCTGTGGATACGCCATCGTTCGCAGTGCTTGTGCCATCAACTACACTCGCGGTAATGTTCTTCTCCACTGCCTGTGTAGTTCCATCTGCGCTAGCATTGCCACCCGCAGTTCCAGTTGCACTTGCTCCAGTTGCACTTACTCCATCTGCGCCACTTTCTGATAGACTTGGTGCCGGATTATCCTTGGTATAAAATAATCCATCCCCAGGAGCCAGTGTTTCGCCTGACACTCCCGTTCCTCCGGCAGCTCCTGTTTCTACAGGAGCCAGTGTTTCCGCACCTCCTTCCTCACTCTCTGCAAGACTTCGCTCCCCGGCAGAAGTCTCTATTAGATTCGGAAGTTGTTCATATTTTTCTTGTTGCATCAGTCCACAGCCAGTCACCCCAACTGCTGTGCACATGGTAAGGGCCATGGCCCAACGTTTTAATTTCATATCCCCGTCTTCCTTATATTTAATATCAGTTCTTCGAAAAGTCCCCGTGGTACAACATTTGTGCCAGAGGGCCAAGTAAAGTTCCTAACGAAGGTCCAAGTGAAAGTCCTCATATAGGTCCTCGTACTGGGCCTAGCGAAGGTCATAGGTAATTTCAAACTTTCCCCGCGTCAGAGTTGCCTTCGCATACGCGCCGCTCACCATGGGAATGGCCGGTGGGAGATGTCCAAAATCCACATCCATGATCATTGGCACCTGCAGCTCTTGTAACAGATCCACCACTGCATGGTACTGATTCAGTCCCAAAAATCCCTCGTCAAAGTGCATTGGGCGGCCGATTAAAAATCCCTTCGCATGCTCAAACCATCCTGCGTGCTTCATTTGCCAGATGGTACGGCGAATTCCCATAACATTTAAGTCACAGGCCTCTAAAAACCAAAGGATTCCGTCCTTTTCATACCGCTTGATAAATTCCTTCGTATGGTCAAATTCTGTTCCAAGAAGTGTTCCTAAACAGTCCATGCAACCGCCCACAAGACGCCCTTCCACGGACATTTCCACCTCTTCTCCAGGTTGAATGCCACTTGCTTTCTCTCCCTTTGGCACATATACCATATACTTCGTCTCTTCCGTGGTATGATATGGCACAAGGGGATGTTCCTCATCCTTTAGGCTCTCCTTCTCCCAGGAAGGGTATCCCTGAAAGGTTAATTTTTTTCCCTTCAGAAATTCCATGGAGTCCTCAAGGCATGGATGCCATGGGCTCATCCCAAAGTTTGGGGCACATGGCCCATACACTGCTGCCGTGTCTAAGATGGTGGTGGACAGATACGTAAAATTCGTATTGTCCGAATATCCCTGAAACCACTTCGGTTTTGCAGCCTTCATGGCCTCAAAATCCATATATGGAATCACTTCACACATTAATTCACCGCCGCCACAGGAAAATAACACATCACTTTCCAAAGAAGCATAGGCTGTATTTAATTCCTCCCCACATAGGGCGGGAGTATTGCTAATTCCAATGCCTGCACTCACTCGACAATTAGGGCCTTCCACAATCTGAAAGCCCTGTGCTTTCCAGGTCTTGATTGCATTCTGAAATGTTGACTGATAGGGTTCGGTTGCACAGCCAAAGGATGGAGCCACTAGACCGATAGTCCCCTGCTCCGGTAAGAATTCTGGATATCTCATGAAATCATACAATCCTTTCTCTCATTTCCTCTAGTGATTATGTTATCATAACTTTTCTATCAATGAAATGAAAAACAAGAAAAGATCATATAAAAATATCACGCTACCCACCTAGGTGTGTAGCGTGATATTATGATTATCCCATATCCTATTTTACCCTAAAGCACATATTCTTCTTACTGAGGTGCATCCTCAGCTTCTGCATATGCTTTTAAAATCATATCCTGAAGATCCTTACGGGTCTCAGAATTAATTGGATGAGCCACATCACGATATTCGCCATCCGTCGATTTACGACTTGGCATCGCGATAAACAGTCCCTTCTCTCCTTCGATCACCTTAATATCATGTACCACGAATACATCATCAATGGTGATTGAAACAACTGCTTTCATCTTAGTGTCTTTCTCGATCTTTCTTACTCTAATATCTGTAATATTCATGCCTTACATCCCCCATCCATTATTATGCATCATATCGAGACGCTTGCTCAATAACAATTCGAACCTTTCCGTCCTCACCGATAAAGCTACTATTCGCTCGAATCGTATTATGACTTTCCACAATACAATTCTCTATGACGGAATTATCGCCAATATATACATCATTGAGAATAATGGAATTCTTTACAATACAGTTATTTCCAATGTATGCCTTCTTGAAGATAATGGAATTCTCCGCCTTGCCATTCACAATACTACCACTACCTACCAAACAGTTTCGAATCTCGGAGCCAGCATTGTATTTTGCTGGTGGAAGATCTTCCGCCTTGGTATTTACCTGTGGATATTCTTTGAAGAAATAATTACGGATATCCTTGTTTAAGAAATCCATATTGGTCTGGAAGTAAGAATCCACGGTGGAAATATTACTCCAGTAAGAATTCAACTTATATCCGTAAATCTTCTTAACGTTCTTATGTCGAACGAGAATATCCTGTACAAAATCATACCGATCTTCGGCAGAAGCCTTCTCAATCAGTTCAATCAACTGTCTTCTACGGATCACATAAACACCAGTAGAAATCGTATTAAACTGGGTCTCGATCGGCTTCTCTTCAAAATTCGTCACTCTACCATCGTCATCCAAAGAAACAACACCAAAACGGCTTACATCCGTTCCCTGTTCTACTTTCTTCACTACAACCGTGATATCCGCCTTCTTCTCAATATGGTATTCCAATACCTTATTGTAATCCAGCTTGTAGATACCATCACCGGAAGCAATCACCACATATGGTTCATGACTATTCTTTAAGAAATCCAAATTCTGTGCCAGCGCATCCGCTGTACCACGATACCAGAATCCATTGTCGGCAGAAATGGTTGGGGTTAATACATATAAACCGCCCTGCTTACGACCAAAATCCCACCACTTGGAAGAACTCAGATGTTCATTTAACGAACGAGCATTATATTGAGTAAGAACAGCGACTTTCTTAATATGAGCATTCGCCATGTTACTCAATGCAAAGTCAATACTACGGAAGGTACCAGCAATCGGCATGGCTGCAATCGCACGCTTCTTGGATAATTCCTTCATATTCTTATTATTGCCACCGGCTAAAATGATTCCTATCGCTTTCATTCTTCTTCACCTACCTTAATAATTGTGCCACCAGCTTCAAGCATACCATCTGGATAGTCCTCTAGTTCCGTCTCACCAAAGATTGCGGTATTCTTACCGATCTTAACTCCCTTAGGAATTACGGACTTCTCACCAATAGTAACTAAGCCACCTTTATAGATTTTAGGGAAGGAGCGATTCTCGGCTTCATCGCCAATACCAAGTTCGCAGTTCTCACCGATGACAACACCTTCGGCAACGATACAACGATCCAGGACTGTGCCCTTCTTAATTACAGAATCCTTCATAACGATGGAATCACGAACAACTGCTCCTTCTTCCACCACAACGCCAGGACCAATCACAGAATTCAGTACCGTTCCTTCAATCTCGGTACTTTCTGCAATAATACACCTCTCCACCCGGGAATTCACTCCCAGATAGCCAGGCTGTGGAGCATCACTCTTCGTATAAATCTTCCAGAATTCTTCATATAGATTAAAGACAGGAATAATATCGATGAGCTCCATATTCGCTTCCCAGTAAGAACTAAGAGTTCCTACATCCTTCCAATAGCCATTAAATTCATATGCAAATAAACGCATATCATTAGAGAAGCAATATGGAATAATATGCTTACCAAAGTCACATTCAGGCTGATCTTTTAATTTAATCAGCGCTTCTTTTAAGACTTTCCAGCTGAAAATATAGATACCCATGGATGCAAGGTTACTACGTGGCTGAGCTGGTTTTTCCTCGAATTCTTTAATTCGATTATTCTCATCCGTAATAACCACACCAAATCTGCTGGCTTCCTCAATTGGAACCGGCATGGCTGCGATCGTTACATCCGCATTGTTGGCCTTATGATAATCCAACATCACGGTATAATCCATCTTATAGATATGATCTCCAGAGAGAATCAGAACGTATTCCGGATTATAGGACTCCATATATTCTAAGTTCTGATAAATTGCATTGGCAGTACCTGTATACCACTCACTACTAGTACTCTTCTCATATGGTGGAAGTACCGTAACACCGCCCACATTTCGGTCCAAATCCCATGGAATTCCGATCCCGATATGTGCATTCAATCGAAGTGGCTGATACTGCGTAAGTACACCTACTGTGTCAACCCCCGAATTGATACAGTTACTCAGTGGAAAATCAATAATTCGATATTTGCCACCGAAGGAAACTGCTGGCTTGGCTACTTTAGAAGTTAGCACACCCAGTCTGCTGCCTTGTCCGCCTGCTAACAGCATGGCGATCATTTCTTTTTTAATCATGCTATCACCTCGTTGCACAAAAATTGATACAATCATTATAACACACTTTGGAAAAAGGTGTGAATAAAACATTCAAAATATGTAAGAAATTTGTAAAAAATATCCAAGGAATATGTTTAAACTGTGTACATTCGCAGTATACTGTATTCATATTGAAAATCCAACCCAAACTCACTATAATAGGAATCATTGCAAATGAACGATTGTAAGGAGATGTGTCATGAAGCGTCCAAATTTAGATTTTAATAAACCATGTAATATTCATTTTATTGGTATTGGCGGCATTAGTATGAGCGGCCTTGCCAAGTTATTAGTCAGTAAGGGATTTCGTGTCAGCGGCTCCGATGGAAAGCCTTCCGAATTAACGAAGGAATTAGAGGACTTAGGCTGTGTGATTCACTATCCACAGGCTGCTTCCAATATTAGTGATGATTTAGACATGGTAGTTTATACTGCTGCCATTCATGAAGATAATCCGGAATTAATGGAAGCCAGAAAGAAAGTGGCCCATGTCATTCCACGTGCGGATCTTCTTGGTTCTGTCATGGCCAACTACCCTACCGCCATTAATATTGCAGGAACTCATGGAAAAACCACAACTTCTTCCATGATTTCTGAAATCACCATGGGTGCGGGCTTAGATCCTACCATTTCCTTAGGTGGTATACTCGATTCCATCGGCGGTAATTTTAGAATCGGTCATTCCGATGTATTCGTCTGTGAAGCCTGCGAATATACCAATAGCTTCCTATCCTTTGCACCAACCATCAATGTCATCTTAAATGTGCAGGAAGATCATCTGGATTTCTTTAAGGATCTTGCGGATATTCGTCATTCCTTTAAGAAGTTCGTAGAGCTCCTTCCGGAAGATGGTGCCCTGGTCATTAATAGTGATATTGAAGATATTGCTTACTTTACCAAGGATGCAGCATGTAAGAAGGTCATTACCGTAGGCTCCAATCCGGATTGTTCGGATTATAGTGCCACAGAAATTACCTATAATAGTGTAGGTTGTCCTTCTTATACTTTATTAAAGAAGGGTGTTCCAAGCGGAAGAATTCAGCTTTCCGTTCCTGGACTTCATAATGTATATAATTCCCTTGCCGCCATTGCTGTGGGAGACCTGCTCTCTGTTTCCATGGAGCAAATGTGTGCGTCCCTTCTTAATTATAAGGGAACGAAACGTCGTTTCGAATATAAAGGTATGTTAGAGCCTAATCATGCCACAGTGATCGATGACTATGCGCATCACCCGGCAGAGATTGAGGCTACCTTAAAGGGGGCGAAGAATTACCCTCACAATCGTCTGATCGTAATCTTCCAGCCACATACCTATACCCGTACCAAGGCCTTCTTAAAGGATTTTGCGAAGGCTCTCTCCCATGCGGACTTAGTGATTTTAGCAGATATCTATGCGGCTCGTGAGACAGATACCTTGGGAATCAGTTCTAAGACTTTACAGGAGGAAATCCTGGCACTGGGCGCTTCCTGCGAGTATTTTGATTCCTTTGAAAAAATCGAATCCTATGTTCGTAAAATTGCTATGAACAATGATTTGTTGATAACTATGGGTGCCGGAAATGTCGTAGAAGTCGGTGAACACTTGGTTTAATCATATGATATAAAAGTTATCCACACTATTCACATTCATTTGCTCCAATTCTTCGGCAATCTAATGCGCGTAAAGTGAATTTCTTGTGGAAAAGTCCACCAAAAATGGGGGATAACTCCTATTTTCAGGTGATTGGATTTATGCTATATTGGATGGGCGGTAGTAAGAGACCACATTGGGTGGTCCGCCCTATTACCAAAAACTCTAACCCTGTAGGAGTATGATTTCAATGAATTGCTTAACATTACGCGCTCAAAATCAAGCGGACTACACTTCCGTGTCCAATATTTTTATTGATAAGTTTATGCCACAGACCAATGGTGAATTTGTAAAGATTTACCTTTATTTGTTGCGCTGTATGAACGATTCCTCTAAGGATCTGTCCATCTCTTCGATCGCAGATCATTTTGACCAGACGGAAAAGGACGTGATCCGCGCATTACGGTATTTTGCTGGCAAGGGCTTACTTTCTATTGATTATAATGAGAAGGATGAGATCTCTGCGATTACATTCCTTCCTTTTCAATCCGAATTCACCGTCATAAAAAGAGAATCCAAGGATTTCGAGGATGTTGCGGTAACTCCATGGGATCTGCAGGAATTGGAGCATGTGGCACAGGAACCAAGCGGTACTGGCAACATAGCCCCTGCTACTCCTAGTGCTCCTAGTACTCCTAGTGTAGTAAGTTCCTCCCGCCTTGAAGCGAAAACTAAGGTTACGGGAAATGAGCGGGATGAATGGGATGTTTTAGTCTATATGACGGAACGCCTCCTGGGAACCACCTTAAATAAGCAGTGGATGGATGATTTCATCTTCTTCCATGAGGACCTTCATTTTTCTTATGAATTGATCGGTCATCTCATTGAGTCCTGTGTGGATCGTGGGCACAAGGAACGTTCTTATATTCGTAAAGTTGCCATCGATTGGGCGGAGCATGAGATTACCACCATCGCCATGGCGAAAGACTACGCTGCCATCTATTCCAAGGAAGTTCGGGATATTATGAAAGCCTTCGGTCTCAATGGCCGTTTCCCTGGTACCGATGAGATGGAATATATTAACCGTTGGACGAGGGAATATCATTTTTCCAATGATATTATCTTAGAGGCATGTAATCGTACGATTCATACGATTCACAAGCCTAGCTTTTCTTATGCGGAAGAGATTCTTTGTCGCTGGAAGGATTTAAATATCCAGAAATTTGATGAGATCAAATCCAAGGACCAGAATCCTAATCGCAATCCAGTGAAGCTTTCGAATGCTAATAAGAAGACGAATAATCGCTTTAATAATGTGTCTCAGCGCACCTATGATTTTAATGCGATCAACAAGAAGATTATGGAGGATTAAGGTTTCATGGCTCTGACCAACGCTCAATACAACATCATTATGGCTCAGTATTCTGAACGTCAGGCAACCAATGCCATGATTACCCGTGAGCGCCGGGAAGAAATCGATCAAAAACTTCCCCAGGTGAAGGACATTGAGATGCAGGTGGAACGCACGGCTCATGATTATATTCAAAGAGCCCTGAATAGTTCCAACCAGCCCGCTTCTCTCTCCTCCCCTGCCATGTTACAGAAAGAATTAGAGAGATTATCCCAAAAGAAGAAGGAGCTTCTTCGTGGTGCCGGATATCCGGAGGATTATTTAGAACCCATCTATACTTGTAAGGACTGTAAGGATACCGGATATATTGGCAATCAAAAATGCCACTGTTTTGAAAAAGCGATTACCGAGCTCTTTTACAGCTCTTCCAATGCAGTGAATATTCAAAAAAATCAATGTTTTGCGAATTTTTCCTTGGATTTATATGACAAGAATTATTATATGGAAGACAGCGACAAGAGCGCATATGAAAATATGTGCTCCATTCTCGATTCTGCGAAAACATTTGTACGGGAATTCGGGAATGAAAATCCTACCAATAAGAATCTCCTCTTATTTGGGCAAAGTGGCTTGGGAAAGACCTTTCTTTCCAATTGTATTGCCAATGCTCTCTTAGAGAAGAATTATCGGGTGATTTCCCTGTCCGCTATTGAGCTGTTTCAGCTCTATGAAAAGACCACCTTCCATCGCTATGATGAGGACGAAGCAGAGGCGAAGGACCAGTTGGGGGAAATTACTGCCTGCGATCTTTTGATCATTGATGATCTGGGTACGGAGCTTACCAATAGCTTCACCAACTCCCGTCTCTTCTATATTATTAACGATCGAATCTTAAAGAATAAATCCACGATTATTTCTTCGAATTTCGAGTTGACGGAGTTTTATGAGACGTATTCCGAGCGAATTTTCTCTCGAATCATGCATAATTATAAGGCTTTACGCTTCTTTGGTGGAAATATTCGTATGGGAAAAGTATTGAACAAAATATAGAACTTGCAAAGTTAGCTTATTTGTTGCACAATATTTTACGCTGTGTTTTATATTTCCTTCGGTGTTCACCCAAGGAATTTAAACGATATAACATTATCACAATCACTTTTTTTCAATTAATGGAGGACTATGAAATGTCACGTAATGAGATTATGCTGGAATCCAATCCAGTAGGAACCTTAGGTATTGTTTCATTAAAGAGCTGTACCGAACTTGGTAAGAAGGTTGATGAATACCTGGTAGATTGGAGAAGCACACGTAACAACGAGCATGTACACACCCTGGATTTCGCAGGATATCAGAGAGACTCTTATCTGATGAATGCTCAGACCCCTCGTTTCGGTTCTGGTGAAGGTAAGGGTATGATCATGGAAACAGTTCGTGGTTATGACTTATTCATCATGGTTGATGTATGTAATTCCAGCTTAGAATACAGCATGGGCGGAGTAAAGAATCGTATGTCTCCTGACGATCATTATCAGGATTTAAAGCGTGTCATCGCTGCTTGTGCAGGTAAGGCCAGACGTATCAATGTAATCATGCCTTTCCTTTATGAAGGACGTCAGCATAAGAGAAGCATCCGCGAGTCTTTAGACTGTGCTTTAATGCTTCAGGAACTTGTTAGCATGGGTGTGGAGAATATCATCACCTTCGATGCACATGATCCTCGTGTACAGAATGCGATTCCTTTGAATGGTTTCGAGTCCGTACAGGCTTCTTATCAGTTCATTAAGTATCTCTTATTAAATATGAATGATCTTGAAATAGACAACGATCACCTTATGATCATCTCTCCTGATGAAGGTGCTACCAGCCGTGCCATCTACTTATCTTCTATTCTTGGCGTGGATATGGGTATGTTCTACAAGAGAAGAGATTATTCCAGGATCGTGGACGGACGTAATCCGATCGTTGCTCATGAGTTCCTTGGTTCCAATGTGGAAGGTAAGGATGTTATGATCATCGACGATATGATTTCTTCCGGTGAGTCCATCTTAGATGTTGCTCGTGAATTAAAGGCTCGTAAGGCTAGACGTGTATTTGCTGCATGTACCTTCGGTCTTTTCACCAATGGTTTCAAGAAGTTCGATGAAGCATATGAGAATGGCATTATCGATCGTATTCTTACTACCAACTTGGTATATCAGTCTCCAGAGCTTCTTTCTAAGCCATACTACATCAATGTAGATATGAGCAAGTACATCGCTTTATTAGTGGATACCATTAATCATGATGGTTCTATCAGCTCCATCCTTGATCCAGTAGAGCGTATTCATAAGAGAGTGGATGAGTACAGAGAAAGCCACAAGAAGTAATCACATTTGCTTTAAGAATTTATTGGGCCTGCAACAAGCGGGCCCTTTTTTATGTTATAATGTTGCCATCGATTTTTCGGGGAGGATCGGTTCATGGATCT
Source organism: Lachnospiraceae bacterium (assembly GCA_024696615.1). Taxonomy (GTDB): domain Bacteria; phylum Bacillota; class Clostridia; order Lachnospirales; family Lachnospiraceae; genus MGBC120314. The sequence continues at coordinate 19,413 of JAILGS010000057.1, read as the reverse complement.
ACGTAGAGACGTTATCATACATCGCTTGCGCGAATATGTTCATCATCCCATCCACTATGGTAACCTGTTTAAGGGCCTGTTTATCAAAGTTCTGACGGGCCTTGTGGTGGCGGGAATTATATGTTCTGTAACATTTGTCTATGGATGTTTCGAGGGGATTTTATCCAGTACCCCGGACATCTCCCATATCAGTGTGGCACCGACGAAATTTGCCACCAAAATCTATGATCAAAACGGTGTGGAGTTAGAAACCCTCATTGCGGAAGGTTCCAATCGAATCTATGTGGAACTTCCAGAGATTCCGCTAAAGCTTCAGCAGGCCTTCATCGCCATCGAAGATGAGCGCTACTACTCTCACAACGGCATCGATCTCAAAGGAATCTCCCGTGCGGCTTATGTGGCAGCAACCACCAAGGATTTGTCCCAGGGAGCCAGCACCATTACCCAGCAGCTAATTAAGAATACGGTGTTCGACCCATACAATGAGTCCACCCTGCAGAAAATCAAGCGTAAGCTCCAGGAGCAGTATCTTGCCCTGCATATTGATAAAACCATGGGAAAGGATGCAGTGCTTGAAAATTACTTAAATATCATTAATCTTGGCAATGGTAATTTAGGGGTACAGTGCGCGGCCAACAATTATTTTAATAAGGATGTGTCCGAATTAACCATCTCGGAATGCGCCGTCATCGCCGCCATCACCAAAAACCCCGTGGGCTACAACCCCATCACCCATCCAGAGAAGAATAAGGAGCGGCAACAGCAGGTCCTTGCCAATATGTTCGAACAGGGTTACATCACCGAGACCGAATATCAAGCTGCGCTAAGCGACAAGGTCTATGACCGGATTCAGGATATTCATGTGGAGATGGAGGACGATACCATCTACAGTTACTTTACGGATACCCTGATTGAAGTCATTATTGGGGATTTAATGGATCAATACGGTTATACCAAATCCCAGGCCACTTCCATTCTCTATACCGGCGGTCTTACCATCTATTCCACCCAGGATATATGGATGCAGGAAGTTGCAGAAGAGATCATTAATGATCCGGCCAATTACCCGGAGAAGGTGGAATATTCCATTACCTTAAATATCACTGCTGCGGATGATAAGAACAAAGCCCATTACTTTAATCACAATGACATGATGAAGTATTTCCAGGAGTTCCAGGGAAGAAGACATTATGAATTGATCTATTATGAAGAAGAAACTGTGGAAGAAGATGTGGAGTCCTATCTCTCCTATTTAGAAGATGAGGGATATACGATTCTTGATCACTCTTATTATATATTTGCACAGCCACAGGTGTCCTTTAGTTTAATGGACCAGCACACCGGCGAAGTGAAGGTTTTAGTGGGTGGTCGTGGGGAGAAGGTGACCAACCGCTCCATTAACCGTGCGACGAACACCTATCGTTCTCCGGGTTCTTCCATTAAGCCCCTGGCAGTCTACGGACCGGCTTTGGATACGGAGACCATGACTCTTGCCACCGTCATTGACGACTGTCCTTATTATTACAGTTTTGGCGGCAAATTAGTCACAAACTATAATAAGCAATACCGCGGCCTCATGTCCTTCCGGGAAGCCCTCTATCGCTCCCAGAATGTCCCGGCCGTTAAGATCCTTGCTACGATTACACCGGAAGTTGGTGTGAAGTATTTACAGAAATTTGGGCTTACTACGGTGGTTACACCGGCCCATTCCATTAACGGACTGCATGATGCGGTGGAGTCCTTAGCTCTTGGTGGTATGACCCTTGGTGTATTTAATATTGAAATGTGTGCAGCCTATGCCACCTATGCCAACGAAGGCGTCTACAACCGCCCTCGCTACTATACCCAAGTGTATGATCACGACGGAAAACTACTCCTCGACTCTTCCGATTATGAGTCCCATCGTGTGGTAAAATCCTCCACCGCCTGGTTAATGACCAATGCTCTGGAAAGCGTGGTAACCTTAGGTACCGGTGGTGCCAAATGTAAGATTCCGAACATGAGTGTGGGCGGTAAAACCGGAACCTCCAATTCCGATGGGGATTTCTGGTTCTGTGGCTACACGCCTTACTATACCGCTGCGATCTGGACGGGATATGATAATGATTCTACGAAGAACCTGAATGGCAAAGTGGATCATCGAAAGATCTGGGGTTCCATCATGACCACGATTCATGAGGATCTTCCCCCAGCCACGTTCGAAGAAATGCCAAAGGATATTGTGAAAGTGGAGATTTGCTCCCAGTCGGGAATGCTCCCTGCAGAAGGCCTCTGTAGTGAGGATGAACGGGGTAGTATGATCGTCAGTGAGTATTTTACCAAGTCCACCGCTCCAACCTCCGTATGCGACGCTCACGGCTATTACAATATCTGTGAAGAAACGGGGCTCGTTTCTCTTGGAACCTGTCCTCTATGTTCTCCAAAAATTCGCGTACGAAGACCGGAGAACAATATTACAGTTCCTGAAGAATATAAGGATTATCATTATGATCTTCCGGATGCGCCGTATACGGTTCCTTATGAATATACGAAAGCGGTATGTCCGCTCCATGCCCTTCCACTTCTATCCATCTATGGATATACGGAAAATACCAGGGATGCGGATCCAATTACCCCGAATGCAGTTCTTCCTTCGGTAATCATGCCAGAACTTCCAACCATACCGGCAGGGGCTGAAGGAGTTGAAGGGGCTGAGAATGAAGAAAGTCCATGATCTCCCCAAACCTAAAAAAACGAAGCAGTGATTCCCATCCACGATGGGCACTGCTTCGCTTTTTACATATTCTCTATAGACTTCCTTACTTGGTCTCGCGATGAATCGTATGCTTCTTTAATCTTGGACAGTACTTACGAACTTCCATACGCTCCGGATGAAGCTTCTTATTTTTCGTAATCGAATAGTTACGATCGCCGCACTCGGTACATGCTAACGTAATCTTTACTCTCTGTGATGATGCCATGATCTAACTTCCTTTCCTATAGAATTCTATGATATATGCAGATTCACATAACTGTTTGAATTTGCAACACATTTGCAAATTATAGAAGTTTTTGCATCATTTGTCAAGTGCCTCTAAGATTCTTCTTTCTTAGGGGCGCTTTTGGCTTTTTTTCCGAGAGTTTTCAGAGTTTCCTCCACCAAGGCATGGGTTCCAAGACCAAGAAGAATGGAAATCGGAATGGTAAGAAGCATATTCATATGCTCATTCATATAGCCGCCAAAGGCGTAGCACACCAGTTGTCCCACAAATCCGCCCCAGAGGTAGATTTCATAGGAGGCGCTGCCAAGGCGATTGCCCATTTTCCACTGTCCCCTCCATCCAAATCCACACCATAAAAGAATCCATGGCAGGGCGATGAGGAAACTAAGTTCATACCATCCCAATCCCTGAAACAGGACAAAAACGGCCAAAGCCATGTAAAATACGTAAGGTTTAATCGTGATATAATCACTTAAGATAGCAAAAATCATTCCCTCATAATACATGGTAAGGAATAATAATACATTCACGAAAGTTCCCAGGGAAAGAAATCCGGCCTGATAGCAGCCAATCATTCCCACCAAAAACAGTCCATAAAGCCCCAGGGTGTAGAAAATCTTCTTGGGCTTTAATAGTCCCACTACCAAGCAGCACAGGGTGATGACATAGCATACCAGTTCCAGTCGAATGGTCCAGATGGGTCCGTTCACCGATGCATCGAAGGCATTGGAAATAAATACCCCCGGCAATGTATGACATGGGATAAAGAGCAAATTCGATAGATACCGGTAAGTTCCCGGATGGCTCATATATTCCCCAGGGGAATATTCACTAATGATGGGACCGGAAAGAAATACTATAAAGAGTAGCACCACTACGTAAGAAGGATAAATTCGCCTGAGCCTTCGCCATACAAAGTCCTTGGGACTTGGGTGTCTTAGAATACTCTTCGTAATTAAAAGACCACTATAAAAGAAAAAGGTTAATACGGCGATGGTTCCTAAGCTGTACTCCTTCTTGGTAAGAAGCTCATACCAGTCATAGAGCTGATATCCACGGCCATAGGCATAGGCATGGGTAATCATAACGAGAATCGCCGCAATCAGTTTTACCAGATTCAGATTATTGGGTTGTTGCTTCAGAAATTCTGAAAGTTTCATGACTTTCTCCTGCTTACTTCGCTTTTTTAGAGGCTGCCTTCTTAATAGAACCCTTAGGGGATGGAGTTCGCTTTAACTTATCAAAGGAGGCCAGCTCCTTGCCACAATACATCTTATCCACATAGAATACTAAACCACAGACTGCAAGTACGGAACCGCCAGCCACAATGGTCATGCTAATAAATTCATTGGTTACCGCATAGTCCACTACTGCATTACTTAAAGCCACTACAAAAAGATCCGCTAAGGCAATGTATAGATAGGTACGCTTCGCACCCTTATGATTCACGGCATATTCTAAAATACTGGTTGCTGTCACCAGAATAATCTCAAAGATTCCCATAATTCCCTTCAGTAAGAAGAAATACGCAGGAAGGGATGCGGTATGTTCTAAGGACTCATAGAGGGATTCGATCTCCTCGGCTTCCATTCCCTGGAATAAGGTGGTTAATCCTTCCTGGTTTACTGTGGCTCCCACCGTGGCTACGGATAACAGATCCATTCCAAGAACAATGGCAATGGCAAGTCCACAACCGATACCAACCATCATACTATTGCCAAGGGTGATACCACCTGCACGGTTCTTAAAGAATAAAAAGCTACAGGTGATACTGGCTGCAATGGCAACCGCTGCCAGTAAAGAACGAATCACACAGTATAACAATACATCCCCATAGACTACCTGATTCACTACCGGAATACTTGCAAGTAAAGCCATCACAAGTTCCAACGCGCCCACAGCAAGTAACAGATATGTTAAACAACTAACGAAACCTGGCATGATCTTAGCGGAATATCGAACAACGGCAATAAAACCGAGAATGAAGATAGCAAAAAGTAAGATCATTCCTCCGGTATTAGCCATGGAGATTGTATCCGCCGAAAAGGTAAGTTCGTAATTCATAAAATCCTCCTAAAAACAGAATAAGAGCTGCTATTTCTAGCAGCTCTCCATAATCCAGTCGCATTACAATATATCTTATTTAATAGAAAAAACTATATAAAAAAGGCACACTGTTTAGTTACTTACAGATTATAATTTTGTTACGTTAACTGCCTGAGGTCCCTTAGCGCCATCGATAACGTCGAATTCTACTGCAGCGCCCTCTTCGATAGACTTAAAGCCTTCCATGTTAAGTCCTGAGTAATGTACGAATACATCCTTTCCAGACTCATCGCTGATGAATCCATAGCCCTTCTGACCGTTAAACCACTTAACTGTACCTTTCATTTCGATACCTCCGAAAAAATTAAAACTTGTGTGAAGTTAGCATCACACAAGGCTTATTCTAGCACAGACCTACTCCTGTGTCAATAAAAGCTCCTCAAGCTCTGGGATAGAAAATTCGTAGGATTTATTGCAAAATTGACACTTAATCTCCACTGGTTTTCCCTCATCCACGATGTCTTTCAGTTCCTTCTTACCAAGACTGATCAAGGCCTTACTAATGCGCTCGGTGCTGCAGTTACACTGGAAGGATACTTCCATGGTACTGTTGATTTCCAGATTCTGATCGCCTAAGAGTTCTTTTAAGATATCCTTAGGCTTCATGCCCTCGGAAAGCATGGTGGTTACTGGTTTAATGCGGCCAATCGCCTGCTCTAATTTGGAAATCGTCTCTTCCTCTGCGCCAGGCATTAACTGTACGATAAAACCGCCCGCACATGCCACGGTATTGTCCTTATTCATTAATACACCAAGTCCCACAGCGGATGGAGTCTGCTCACTGACAGCATAGTACTGGGTTAAGTCTTCTGCAATCTCTCCGGATACTAAGCCGATGGTACCCACATATGGATCCTTTAAACCGATATCCTTAATCACATTCAGATAACCATTACCCACTGCACGGCCCACATCTAATTTGCCAAGTGGACTTGGAGGAAGATCCACACATGGATTGATGGCATAGCCCTTCACATGTCCAAGGGAGTCCGCTGTTACGGTCATTCCTTCCAATGGTCCATCACCACGCACATTGATGGTTAACAGATCCTTCTCATCCTTCATATCGCTTCCCATCATCACTGCGCCGGTAAGTAATCGGCCCAGTGCTGCAGTAGCTACAGGCCAGGTCTGATGTGCCTTTCTGGCTTCTTCTACTAAATCCCTGGTGGTTGCTGCAAATGCACGAATCTGTCCACCTGCTGCGGTGGCACGAATCAAATAATCAGTCATTCTTTCTTCCTCTATCATTCTTCTCTGTTCTTCCCTGATACATATTAGCGTTGGAAGACAAAGTACACTCTTTCACTATATTTGCTTGGTTCATCAAAGGTAAATGCATCATATACATCGATTCTTGTGAAACCATTGGCTCTGGCGATGTTCTGGATCTCCTTAATCTCATAAGCCTTCTGATAATGGGACTCCACACAACGGCGATAATATACCCCTTCCTTGATATAGAGGGTGAGAAGATATTCATTCACCCGTTCCTCTTCATGGTAGTAATTGTCCCAGATATAGCTGCAGTTCTCGTAATTGGCAGCCATGGTATTATAGGCCAGCACATCTTCAAAGAAATGCTTGGTCTTCATATCCATAATAAATACGCCATTGCTCTTTAAATTCTTATCCACATGGCGAAATACCTCTGCGAGGGCATCCGGCTCAAGGACATAATTAATGGAGTCGCAGATACTTACGATGGCATCCACACGGTCCATGAGGCGTAATTTACACATGTCCTGCTCTAAGAGTTTGGTCTGGGTATCCCCCAGATCCTCTAATTTCTTCTTAGCTACAGCAAGCATCTCCGGAGAAAGATCCACACCACTGATGCGATATCCACGCTTGGCCATCTCAATCAGGAAATTACCGGTTCCACAACCGATTTCCGCAATCTGCATACCTTCACGCTTCACTCCCACATCCGCGAGGAGTTCTTCCACATAATCCGCCCATTCCCCATAAGGAATGTCATCCATCATTACATCATAAACATTGGCAAATTCAGTATATGCTTCCATGCTATCTCCCTTCTATCTAAAAGAAAGGGACTGCATTGCAGTCCCCGAAACTTCGCTTTCCTATCTTACAGATTCGCGCCACAGCACTTCTTGTACTTCTTACCACTTCCGCATGGACATGGATCGTTACGTCCGATCTTCTTGTCCTTAACGATGGTTCCGGACTTCTTCTGCTGAAGATATAATTCCTTACGACGAGCCTCTGGAATTAAATCATTCCACTGTGGAAGTTCATATAACCAGTTCGCCTTCGCAGCAACCATGTTATAATATAACTTCTCCTTATCAAAACCAAGATTCACTTCTGTATTCTCATCCATGGTTTCAATTGGATTAGGATTTACAAGACTTTCATCGATACCATCCAAGATACCAACCATAATCTCAAGATCCACATCATACTTCTTGGCAAGTTCTGCAACCGTACCCTTCACTACTTCGTCCGGATTGGATAAAAGCTTCTCATATACACCCTTCTCTAAGATGAAGTAATTCTGCCAAAGACGATTCGCTTCTGCCTGATCCATCTTGTCACTGTATGCTTTATTTCTCCAATTTTCTAATAAACTCATGTCTACTACTCCTTTGATTTCAAGTACTTTATTCTTCCTTTTCCTCTCTTCTTCCGACTACTCCTTTATGAGCCATCCTTTTTTTGGGAGATGAAAAGGCTTTAATAATGCTGCCCACTTTCATGGGCAGCATCATCAAAAACATATGCAATTACAATTCTTTAAAAATAGCTGCTATACAAGGATCCTACTAAGTTATTGGCAGAATAGGTACCATTCGCGGTGTAGGAAACTGCACTGGATGCAGAAAGAGCATTGGTTGCAGCACTACTGATGATAGAAGCATTGCTTCCAATGGTGCTTGCATAGGACTTATTGCCATGAAATAGGCTCTTTACAGTATCTGCATCTGCATTCTTAAAGGTGTCTTCATCCAAAGTTAAGGTATGATCGGCATTCTCCGTAATTCCGATCGCCTCTAAGGAATTACTCATGGCTCCTGTTAAGCTAGCCATGGAAGCTCCGGCATTCTGAATGGATGAATTCGTTGAGCTCTGTGCATCAGTTATTGTCTCGTTATAGTTCTTCACAAAACTGTTTACTGCACTATATACATCTTCCACTTGATAATCTTCAAAAAGATTGTCATCCTCAGTTGAAGTAAGCTTGTCGATGGACTTCTTTAAAGCATTCGCATCGGCTTTCGTGGTAGATAACGCTGTCTGAGTTGCGGTTTTGGTCTTACTATGATCCGTGGTGGTAGAATCTTCCTTCTCCGCCTTGGCTGTATTCTGTGCATAATAAGTCTTCAGAAGTTTTCCATAACTACCAGTCTTAATAGAATTGTAATCCGTTACAAGACTTGCCATTGAAGACGTGGAACTGGTGCTAAGCGAGCTAAATAACGTACTAACGCCTGAGGAACTTGTTCCATAATAATTCGCATTAGTATAATTGGAAAGATTAATACTCGCCATTACGATTACCTCCTTGTGGTTACAGAAAAAGATACTATCTGATACTGTCAGTATAGCACAAAAGCCCCTAAAGTCAACGCATTTCACAGTTTTTACACAGGAAAATGCCGTAATTACGCCATTTTGTGACTGCAATAGAAAACCGACCACAATATCTTGTGGTCGGCGCTTTTTCTTATCCTAAATATTTTACGGTGGTTACATACTCGATGGAAACAATCTCATCCTTTTCAATGATGAAGACTAACTGTCCTTCGCCACGCTCATAGATATAGCTATTTCCATCCACGCTGTAGTCGGTTCCATAAGCCTTCTCCATATCCGCCTTGGACATATAGAGGCTGATGCCTTCTTCCGTCTTAACCGTATCATCCTTAAAATAAATATCTGCTAAATGATCACCATCCTGCTGTGGATAGCTTGTTAATTCAAAACTGGTATAGGTATAAGTCTTATCCAAACCTTCAAACGCACAGCTGGCTGCTTCAAAATAATTCACAGGCTCACCCAATGCTTCAATAACACCTTCCATGGAATCATTCACATGGATGGTAACTCCCTTATAGGTAAATCCATAACTCTCCGCAGCAACTGCTGTCTTACTTTCTTCTTCTCCACTCTTAGTAGCTGTATCCACTACGGTTGCTGCCTCTGTTTCCGGAACGGAAGCAACAGTTGTTTCTGCCTCAGAAGAAGCTCCACATGCTCCGAGTACCAGCATACTGGCCATAGCTGTCACTAACGCAAGACCACGATTATTCTTTTTCATTCTTTTTTAACTCCTCTATTAACTTATTCCGTCCCTCATCATAATGGGTCTCCTGCTCTTTCCAATAATCCTGGTAAGTCGCCTCCCCCCGACGATCTGGAAGATGATGCCTGGACACAAGAAGATCTCCGAAATACTCGGCTAATTTCTGTGCTCCGGATAAGTTCAAATGCAGTCCACCGTCATACGTATCCATGGAATAATCTAATCCAATCTCCCCGGTTACATCCAGGAAATTATAATATGCCAATCCGTATTGTGCTGCATAGGCCTCAATCTGTGCATCCCATTCTTCATACCAATGTGGATAAAGACTTGGTGCTTTCATTAAAATGAGTTCAACTCCATTATTCTTACATAAAATTCGCATTTTATCAAGATATTCCATGGTATTTTCAGGAAGTGACGGACTAGAAAGTCTTCTTGGCTCCGGAAAGCTTCCTGCTGCCTTCACATCCACCCGCATATAATATCCTGCATAGGAAATCACATCCCGGTGGAAGAAATAAGTAAAATCTTCCTTGGTTAATTCGCTATAACGGGAATGGAAGCGTAACAGTGGGAATACATATTCCACCATGGACTCGTCCTCTCCCATGGAAGCTTGAATCGCCTTGACCTTGGAGAGGGACCAGGCCATTCCATCCAAAGTCATTCGGTTATAGGCTTCACTCTCTGTTTCCTCCGTCTTTAAGGCCTGCACATTAAAGACCACGGCCTTTGGCGTTTCATAACGCAAAGTATCTTCTAACAGATAATAGGACTGCCAAGTAAGCTGCTGTGCGCTTCCCCGGACATAGGAAGAAATTCCATAATCCCTCCATAAATCCACGGGAGAAATATTCTCATACACTTCGCAATCCCCTAAAAAGATCACATCATGGAGCTTTGGAGTATCATAATACTCCCCAATCATGGCTCCCTCAATGGGGGTATCCCCCATGTATTTTGGTACAAGAAGGCGCTGTAATCCAAGGAGTATGAGGATTACTAAAAGCCCCGAGATTACCGGCCGAAGCCATCTTTTTTTCGTTTCCTTACTCATATCGAAACACAGTTCCTTCCACTAGAATTGATTATAGATAAAGGCACTGGCATCATAGCCATGTCCATAAGTTCCAAATACTAACACCATAATCACAAGAGCCATCACAAGTCCCAGAGAAAGTCCATAACTTCGCTTAGACACTACCTTCATGGTAATTCCACGCGCCTTACACAGGGATACGGTCCATACAATCATGACACCCACGGCAAGGATCACATAATCCACCTTACTAAGTCCCAAGGAAAGCCATCCTATCGTGCATACTTCCCCATAATTCCAGGTAGTAAAAAGACTTCCAAGAAGCATCAAGGTCTCTCCCGCCTTCGGGAAGCACTCAAACATTCGAAGAACACTCATCACCACTAAGGTTCTTGCAATAGCCAATACCGGATACCACTTGCGCTTTCGATATCCCGTCTTTTCATCCAATCGACTATAGATTGGCTCACATTCCACACTGGCCACAATAAAGAAGCAGTTTAACAGTCCCCATAATACCCGGTTCCAACTAGCTCCATGCCAAATACCTGTGGCAAGCCATACGATAATGGTGGCAAGATTGGTGGTAAAGCGCTTGGATGCCTTCTTTCCCCACTTCTTCTTCACCCCTTCTCGAATCTTCTCCATCCATCCTGCTCGAAGGAGGGGATACATGAGATAATCTCGAAACCAGGTTCCCATGGTCATATGCCAACGTCTCCAATATTCCTTCACGCTTTTGGAAGCATATGGAGCATCAAAGTTTTCTACAAGTTCCACTCCAAAAAGTTTCGCAATACCGATGGTAATATCAATACCGCCCGTAAAATCCGCATATAACTGCAGGGCAAAAAAGATCATGGCAAGCACCACATAGCCACCACGATAATCGCCTGGCGCTGCCACCATGGTCTGTAAGCCCACTGCTACACGGTCTGCAATCACTAATTTCTTAAAATAACCCCACAGGATCCGAAGCAGAGCTTCTTTCATTCGCTCCCATGCAAATGTGTGATTTCCATATAAGGTTTTGGAAAGTTCATCATAACGGCTGATGGGTCCCTGTGAGATTGCTGGGAAAAAGCTTAAAAAGAGAGCCAATCGGAAGGGATTGGATTGGGGTTCATATTTTTCTCCCCGCACATCCATAAGATATCCGATGGCCATAAAAGTATAAAAAGAGATTCCAAGAGGAAGAATTAAATCAAAATAGGAAATTCGGCCCGTTGCATGGAGGGCGGATAGAATTCCATTCAGATTCTCCACTAAGAAATTCGTATATTTCATGACGATCAAAAGACCAAGGTCCATAAGGAGTCCAAGGACAAAAACCGCTTTTTGACTGTTCTTAGAAAAGCGTGTGGATTTCATTCCCACTCCACTAAGATAGGTAATGATGGTGGTTGCAAGAAGGAAATACACATAGCCATGCCCTGCACGAAGGTACAGGGCATAGCTTGCAATTAATAATAACCACCATTGAAATTGTTTCGGAATCAGATAATATACCACCGTAAGGAGGCATATGATTCCTATAAAACCGTAGGACGTGAAACTCATTTGCTATATAACCACCTTTATTGAATTGTAGGATAACGGGAAGGATCATAGTTATGGCTTCCCTCATGCGTAGCGGAATAGTACATTAACTGCGCATCCGTCACGATACAGAAGGTGGCGCCGTCACGACGTCGGGTGGCATCATAATGGTACCAACCATTGTCAAGAAAAATCAGATTCCAATAATGATCTACCTGGGAAGTAGCTGGCGTAATCTGCTTTACAATCATCTGGGTAGGAATTCCTGCCTTCTTTAACAGAAGATCACAGGCTACCGCATAGCCATAACAGTCCGTATATCTACGGTCCAGGGCCGAATAGGCTGCGCCCCAATAATCTCCCTTCACCGTATGTCCACCGTATTTAATTCTATTATGAACCCAATTATAGATTGCTTGGGCTTTCTGGCGATCACTCATGCCGGCACTAATAATGGCTCCATAGATTTCATCCACTTCGCGCTGGATGCTGGCTTCATTATAGGCTGCACCATTCTCACCCAACACTCGCACCGAAACTCTTACTTCCCTGGAATTGCCGACGGTGTCCGTGGCTTTCATTAGGGCAGTATAACGACCAATGGAATTTAAATCCACATTGGACTCTAAAATTTCTAAGGTAATATCTTCCACAGCATCCGCATTATCCGTAATTCTTAAGGCCTCGCGGTAGGAAACCCGATCTCCTTCGGTTACGGTAACCCAAGTAGCTCCAAATACCGGTGCCAAGGTGTCTTCGGATAAAGTAAGACGAGCGATCTTAACGATTTCGTTCCCCTCTGCATCCGCACAAAGGATCTTGACCTGGCGCTCGCCTTCCTCCGTCCAGTCCACTTCTTCGGCAAATGAAAATTCCACTTCCGAATAGTCTTGTACGGATTCAATGAATGCATCTGCTTCTAGAGGATGATCGATAAATCCTTCCAAAGATTGGGTAACCACCTTCGGTGGTGTGGTATCCACCACATGCACCATCACTTCGAATACTTTTCCTGCATACTGCACTTTCACTGGAAAATCCCCGCAGGTCATGGTACTTACGAGGGACACATAGTAGGCTTTGCCTGCATCTCCCACCACAAGCGTGGTAGCCTCCGGGATACAGGAACCCATTTCACAAGTAAGTTCCGAGCGAATCGGATACATGGTCATATTGGCGGTCTTTTCCGTCACATTTCCCACCACATCCGTGGCCTGAATGGTAACGGTCTGCTGTCCTCTCCTCGCGGTGTCCGGTTCTTCTAAAAAGGTCAAGGTTACTTCCGTCATATCCTCACATTTTGCTACAAATTCCTCCGGCGTCACTTCCTGCCGATAGGTAATACTTAAGGCTTTTGTTTCAAGACGGGGCGGCGTAGTATCCACTACTTGAACGGTGATATACACCGGAACTAATCCTGCCACTAACACCCTTGGATGATAAACACCCAGGGTATTACAATCCACCACTTCTCCCTCCGGCAATAGTTCCGCATAACTAACGCCTGTCCATACAGAGGAAAGCTGAAACTCTTCTCCAATCTCCACTTGAACATTGGGATGGAAATGAAAGAACACATAACCTGCTAATACCACCATTAAAAAAGCGCAAAAAAGCCCCACTACGCTTAGAATATTGTAGACTTGTTCCTTCTTCTCCTGCTTGGAAAGATAATGCTCCACCGGTGCCCCTTTCGTATTTTCATGGAGCCAGAGGCGGATTTCCTGCGTCTGTGAAAGGTCTTCGGCCTTCGTTACATTCTCTTCTTCCTTCGTTACGCTCTCTTCGGCCTTCGTTACACTCTCTTCAGCCTTCGTTTCACTCTCTTCGGCCTTCTGAGCGTTCCCCTCTACGTTTTCTTCCTTCATATATCCTCCAAATTACTGTAAAAAGAGATAGGATGGAATGCCATCCTGATAAGTAATCTGATTCTCTCCCCGTACCAGTGGGCGAAGATAATCCATCATCAGATCCGTCACATCGTTACCCTCACGATTAATCCACTCTCTAGGAATGGTCTTCTCATAATTGGCAATCTCCCCAATGGCTGCTGCGCCGTATTCCACGGTATATGGGGAGTTGGAAAGTCTCTGCAGAGTGGACATCACACCTGTCTTTCCCTCTAAAGCAAGGCTGACACCATTGTTACCCAGCTTGAAACTTTCATCTAAATCCGTCTTCGAAGCAATATGGGATGCTGCACGCTGTAATACATTGAGTTCCACGGAGCGCACCTTACAGCCAATCTCAGCCTTCACAAGATTCTCTAAAACTTTACCCGTACCACTTAACATGGTATGGCCAAATTTATCCACAACACCACCCTGGGAGGAGATGTACTTTCCATCCTCATCCTTGATGCCTTCGGATACCGCCACGATCACATGGTGCTTGGTGGCTAATAAATTCTTAACATCTTCCACAAAACGTTCTTTATGGAAAGCTACCTCTGGGAGATAGATCAAATGTGGTGCCTCACTATAGGAATTTCTCGCAAGTGCAGCACTGGCCGTTAACCACCCTGCATTTCGGCCCATCACTTCCACGATTAATACGGTATCAATATGATAAATATAGGTATCATGCGCCATCTCCAACACGGAGGTAGCAATATACTTCGCAGCACTACCAAATCCTGGAGTATGGTCGATACAATTTAAATCATTGTCGATGGTCTTAGGAATTCCCACCACTTTCACATCAAGATTTCTCTTCTTAGCAAATCGTGATAATTTATCCACCGTATCCATGGAATCATTGCCACCGATATAGAAGAAATATCCAATATTGTATTTCTTAAAGATTTCCTCAATGCGATCGTAATCTTCCGGTGAGGTCTCCTCATCCTTTAACTTATAACGACAGGAGCCAAGGTACATGGATGGAGTATTCACCAGGGCCTTAATCTGGGAAGCATCCTGAAATAGTGGATTTAAAGCCACTAAGGAATCTTCCAAAATTCCCTGAATACCATTCTTTCCACCGTATACGGTATCGATTTCCTTCGCATACATGGCTGCCTCAATGACACCGGCAAGGCTGGCATTGATTGCCACCGTTGGACCTCCGGACTGTGCTACAAGACAATTTTTCTTCGACATGATTACTCTCCCTTATGTTGATTCTTACACATATTCTTCGCATACATCCGGCTTGGATGCTGCATTCCTAGCTTCTTCCTATGCTAGTTTTACTGCTGTATGCAGTGCCACTTCCATCATCTCATGGAAGCTGGTCTGACGCGCTTCGGCATCCAAGGATTCTCCCGTATATAAGTGATCGGATACGGTAAAGATACCTAATGCATTTTTATGCAGTCTTGCTGCATTCATATATAATGCGGCAGTTTCCATCTCCACAGCTAACACGCCCATGCGCTTCCACAGGTCATTATCCTTGGAATCATCGGTATAGAAACTATCGGAGGAAAGGACATTGCCAACCACCGTACGAACCTTTAATTCATCGGCACTTTCCACGGCTTTCTTTAATAAATCCCAGGTAGCAATTGGCGCTAAAGTTCCCGGAAGCTTATACTGAGAAGCATAGTTGGAATTGGTAGAAGCACCCATGGCAATAATGACATCGCGCAAATGTACATCATCACTAAAGCCTCCCGCACTACCAATCCGAATAATGTTCTCCACATCATACTGATCATAAAGTTCATAGGAATAAATTCCGATACTTGGCATACCCATACCACTACCCATCACGGATACCTTCACCCCCTGATAGGTTCCGGTAAAGCCCAACATATTACGCACCTGATTAAAACAGGTCACATCGGACAAATATGTTTCTGCAATATATTTGGCACGAAGTGGATCTCCCGGCATTAAAACAGTCTTGGCAATCTGCCCCTTGCTTGCTTGATTATGTGGTGTTCCCATTGGCAAACCCTCCTTGTATAATTTTTGATTCTTTTATATAATCCTTCATAGATTGGTAACTTCCAATCGAAAGGAGATTGATCATGAAACGAGTTGGTGCAATTCTTGGAATTGTTTTATTAATTAGTATGTATCTTACCACCTTAGTATGCGCTCTCATTAAGACGGATACTGCATTTGCCATGTTAAAAGCATCCATCTTCTTCACCTTCTTTATTCCGGTGATTCTCTATGTCTACATGATGACGTTCAAGTTCTTTAATAAGGACGCAGCCATCTTGGATGAGTTGGAACTAAATGAAACCAAGGATGAGGAAGCAACCGGCGAAACCAGTGAAGAGTCCAAGGATTCTTCCAAGTAGTCCTTCCGGGAATTCTTTCCAGTAGGATTCCTTATAAAAGTTCTGCAATCTTTTCCTTACAATCCTTAAAACTTTCAAATACAATTCCCTGCATGCCCACGCTTCTTGCAGCATCCACATTGACCTTGCGGTCATCGATGAACACGGCATGCTCCGGCGTAATGCCATACTTATGAATCAATGTCTGATAAATATCCGGATTAGGCTTATACTGACTGACTTCATAGGAAATCACGCCCCCATCCGTATGTTCTAAGAAGGTATAAATCTCTTTATGATTTTCAAAAGATACCTGTCCAAAATTCGATAAAATATATACCTTAAGTCCGCTCTCCTGCAGGCTTTTTAACCATTCCTTGGAATAGTCATAGGAATTGGTTAAAGCTCTGGTATTGGTGCCTTCCCAAAGAATCTTCACTTCCTTCTCATACTCTGGAAGTTCCTTCGTAAAGAGGCGAATGATCTCTTCTCTGGAAATCGGACGCTTATCGCACTCCTCCCAAAATCCGGAAAAGATCCGACTCATGAACGCATCCACGCATTCCTTGGAAAAACCCAGATCTTTTAGGCCCTTCCGAGGATGAAAATCCACCAGGACTCCCCCCATATCAAATACTACGGTATCGATCATCTTCTACTCCTTCTCATACATTTCCATTATATCGGTTTTAGCCCCAATCATCAATAAAAAAACTCCGAAGGACCTACGTCGTTCGGAGTTTTATACATCTTCTGCTACATGTCTTAACGATAGATGATTTCGTGACGTCCAGGGCCATTAGAAACCATGGAAATACGACATTCTAATTCCTTCTCAATACGCTCGATGTACTTGCGGCAGTTCTCAGGAAGATCCTCGTACTTGGTAATGCCACGAATATCACACTTCCAGCCAGGAAGCACTTCTAATACTGGCTTAGCCTTCTCGAGTTTGTGTGTTACAGGGAAGTCCTTAGTCACAACGCCATCGATTTCATAACCGGTACAGATTGGAATTTCATCCAGATATCCTAAGATATCGATTACCGTAAGAGCTACTTCCGTGGTACCCTGCATGCGCACACCATAACGGGAAGCCACACAGTCAAACCAACCCACACGTCTTGGACGGCCGGTGGTTGCACCAAATTCACCCTTATCACCACCACGACGACGAAGCTCATCCGCTGCGTCACCGAAGATTTCACTAACAAATGCGCCACCACCAACTGCGGAAGAATAAGCCTTCACAACGGTGGTTACGTTCTGAATCGAAGCTGCTGGAATACCCACACCGATAGCGCCATAAGCTGCTAAAGTGGAGGATGAGGTTACCATTGGATAAATTCCATGGTCCGGATCCTTTAAGGAACCAAGCTGACCCTCTAATAAGATATTCTTTCCAGCCTTGATTGCATCATGCAGATATGCGGAAACATCCGTTACATATGGATCCACCATTTCTCTATAGGAAAGAAGCAGATCAAATACTTCCTTAGGATCCAAGGTTGGCTTGTGATAGAGATGCTCTAATAAGATGTTCTTATAAGCAACCACGCGCTCTACCTTCTCCTTTAAAGAAGCTTCATCATATAATTCGCTTACCTGGAAGCCGATCTTAGCATATTTATCAGAATAGAATGGAGCAATACCGGACTTGGTTGATCCAAATGCCTTACCACCAAGACGCTCTTCTTCATAAGCATCAAATGAAATATGATATGGCATCAAAATCTGAGCACGATCAGATACAAGGATTTTTGGCATTGGCACGCCCTGATCCGTAAGGTTCTTTACTTCTTCAAAAAGCTTAGGAATATTTAATGCTACACCATTACCGATGATGCTGGTGGTGTGATCATAGAATACTCCGGATGGAAGTAAATGTAATGCAAAACGACCGTAATTATTAATAATCGTATGGCCTGCATTACTACCGCCCTGAAATCTACAAATAATATCGGACTGCTCAGCAAGCATATCGGTAATCTTACCCTTACCTTCATCGCCCCATTGAGCGCCTACTACAGCTCTTACCATAAATTCCTCCATTCCGTGAAAAAACACATACAAAGTCGGCCTGTCATTTCACAGACCGCACACTTTGATAATATAACATATTTCCTATATGAGTTACAAGCAAAGTTTTAGAATCCTGACACAATGCTTGCCACTGCAAGAATCAGCAAATGTACTGGATAGAATCCATAAAATACATACTTTCCATATGGATGATTGCCAAGCATCACGCCCTTTCTACCATGATAGAAAAAGACTGGAATCATACAAAGAAATGCTGGAATCTCCAAGATGGACATCAAAGAAAGAAGCACACATCCAATGCCTACAGCCAGCATCTTATGGGTTCGGTACATATACATGGCCGCAATCACTAATACACCGGCCATGCCATAATCCGTCTTTAAGAAATACCCTAAAAGCATTCCTGCAAAGATACACCCTAACCGAAGCACATAGGCGATGACAGGATGGAAGTTCTTGGTTTCAATCTTTTGTAATCCAATAATTACCAATAAGCCAATGGCTAAGGTAAAGAATACATTCTGATATCCGAATTCAATCACATGTCTTTCTAATGCCTGACTTCTTGTAATATTCAGACAAAGATCAAAAGGAATCTCGGAAATAATGGCAAATGCAAGCAGCCGTTCCCAATACTTCCAAATATTCCTGGTATGCACTGCACCTTCGCAGATTAAAAATGCATAAATTGGAAAAGCAACTCGTCCAATTCCCCGCATCACATAATACAAAACGGTAATCCAATTGGAAACATTGAAGGAGGACATAAAAGGAATTCCTTCAGCCATCAAGTAACGGCCCATATACACGCCGGCAAAATGATCCAAAAACATGCATACTAAGGCAATGGTCTTTAACTGTGTTGCGGATAAGTCCTTCCGTACTACGGAAAGCCCCTGTGTCTGTTCCTTCATGAATAGCCTCCTCTAATCCAAGTCATTCTCTTACACGGTAAACTTCTTAATGGACTTCTTACCCTTCTTTACTAAAAGGCCTGCTGCCACTTCATCCCTGGTATAGGTCTTCTTGAAATCTAAAACCTTCTCCTCATTGACCATAACACCGCCCTGCTCAATGGCACGACGTCCGTCTGAACGAGTGGTTACCATCTTACCCTTAACGAGGATACTGATCAAATCGATGGAACCTTCATTAAAGTCTTCTTCCGTAAGTTCCTGAGTTAAGAGATTGGCTGTGT
>JAILGS010000061.1 GCA_024696615.1 Lachnospiraceae bacterium | reverse complement strand
TGGGTGGCTAGATTGAGGAAATTTTATTCTAAGCCACACAACCCAATAAATCGCAACTTCGAAAAAAGCGAGTAGCCTCCCAGGTATTCCCTAGAATCACTACTCGCTCTATTGGTACATATTTTCTTACATATTCTTTTAGAGATACTGCTTCGCAAACTCTGCGGCAGCTTGTACATCTTCATCATTTGGTCTTCCTTTATGAACACCCTTGAATTCACCCTTACAGTGAAATTCTTTCTCATCCATTGGAATTCCTACTTTCGCAGCTTCTGCCTGCACTTTTTTATAAGTGGAATTAAGAAGAGCTGCAGAACCGAAGTTTACAATCTTTCCTACATTTTCCTTCTTAAGTCCAGCAACAAACTGCTTTACTTCTGGATCAATATTGAACGCATAATAGGAATTTCCTAAGAAAAGAATATCCACAGCTTCTGTTATAGGCTCACTTATAGGAAGAGCCTTCACTCCTAACACACTTGCCATAGCTTCTGCAAGTTTTTTCGTATTTCCTGTCTTGGTATAATATCGAACAGCATATGTCATGTCAAAGATACCTCCTAAATAATAGAATGATTTAAAAAATAAGAAATTTAAAGTATGTTTACAAGTAAACATTTTATACCATTATATCTTGTGCAATCTATATTAACAATATTTTCTTTGCCTTTTTTCGATGAAGTTTTATTCTTTCATGCTTGGAATACTATTATAGTAAGTGGGCGGCGAGTGCAAAATCCCTCTATTTCCTCTCTCCCAGGACGCAATCCTCAAAGTGCAAATCATGAATACTCTCAGGATATCCGTCCAGTGGCTTGATGCGGTAGAACGCATCGTCGTCGGAAGAAATACAACGAGTAAAATAAAGATTTCTAAATTCAGGAACATCTTCAGGATCCGTGCTCTGTGAAACAGGATCGGAAAAATCCATCTGGTTAAGAACATAATCCATGGTAACGATCACTGCTTCATTCTTCATGTTGGACATGTAGATATCTTCCATGTAGATATCTTCTACAACACCGCCACGACCAAGAGCACTCTTAAAACGAAGACCTATATCGGAGTCGATGAAAGTACAGTTCTTTACTAGAACATTGCTAACACCGCGGCTCATCTCACTACCAACAACAAAGCCACCATGGCTTTGACCAACTTTGCAATCATGCACATACACATTGGTACAAGGAACCTTAAGCTTTCTAGCTTCACGGTCCTTACCAGACTTTAAGCAAATACCATCATCACCCGTCTGGAAATCACAGTAAGCAATGTGAACACGATTACAAGACTCCACATCTATACCATCGCCATTTTGAGCAAAGTAAGGATTATTCACATTTACGTGGGATACCGTAAGATCCTCACAAAAATAAGGATGAATATTCCAAGCAGCAGAATTTTGGAAATGCACATCTTCTAATAGGATTTTCTTGCAATGACGAAGGCTCACCATCACTGGACGATAGTAATCATAGAAAGGAGTAGCCTTAGCAAGCGCCTCTTCTTCGGCAGCACAATCATCTGGGAAAACCTCACCTTCATAGCGACCATCGTAGATGGACTTCGTTGGAACCCAGATGCCACCTTCCTTGCTGTCAATCACATACTCGGACTTGGTAAGAAGGCGATTCCACTGACGTTCCGTCACCTTAAACTGCTTCACTGGACGCCACAAATGTCCATTACCATTAATCAAACCAGAACCGGTAATTGCAATATTTTCCGCACCTTCTGCCGAAATCTGAGAAACCGCACGAATCCGCTTAATCCCTTCATAATCCGTCACAATAAGAGGATATTCTTCTGGATTTTTAGAAAAATTGATCACGGCATTATCGCTAAGATGCAACTCCACATTGGACTTTAACACAATTGGACCGGTAAGCCAGATGCCGTTAGGGACAATCACACGTCCGCCACCATTGGAATGCGCAGCATCCATAGCCTTGGCAAATGCCTTCGTACAAGACACCTTTCCGCCAGAAACTGCACCATACTTTGTAATATCATAATCTTCGCCACCAATCTTTGGAAGCGCCACTTCAAATTCTTTAAACATTTCTACCCTCCATTGCATGCACCATATGAACCATCATTTCCTGTGCTTCGGCGGTCAAACCATGCTTTTTCGCTGCATCCACCACCGCGCCGCAAATATAATCCACTTCCGTCTTCCGACCATTCTTAAGATCCGCATAAATACTAGTCAAACCATTGGGAGCATTGGTCAAGTGCTTTTCAAGACGCTCCACCTGCTCCTCGTATTGAAAGTTTAAGCCCTCTGCCTGCGCCACCTTACAAATGTCACCGATGAGTTTTTTACACATCCAGAACGCATCTGGATTCTCCACCACAATGCCCTGGCGAACCTGTAAAACCCCGGAAAGAACACTGGAAGAAGCATTAATCATCAACTTATTCCATACCATTTGCCGAATCGCATCACTCATCACACATGGAAAATCCGAAGCTTCCATGATTCCTTGAATCTCACAAAGCATGGATTGATTCCTTGGGGTAGGATGAACTGCGCCAATGGCCGTATCACCTAAACCACTGTGACAAATCGTATAGGAATTTTCACGAGAACTTCCCTGTTGGGTGGTTCCAAGAAGCACATGCTCTTCATCCACGAAAGACCCAAGAATATTCTCATGTCCTGCCCCATTTTGTAAAGAAAGAAGATACGTATCCTCCCCAATCAAACCACGGTTTGCTTCAAGGGCTTCGTGCGTAAGATAGGCCTTCGTGAACATAATTACAAGGTCCACCGGCTCCGTTCCTTCGCCATTGCACCAAACATTTACATCATAGTGAGTATCAGCACCGTCTCGCCGTATCGTTACGCCATGTGCTTGAATCTCTTGCATATGCACCCTGTTATTTCCCACAAGCCAAACATCCGCATGTTTCGAAAGCTTGGC
>JAILGS010000087.1 GCA_024696615.1 Lachnospiraceae bacterium | reverse complement strand
ATTGTAGTGGCAGTGAATTTCTTAATGCATAAGCCAAATGTGTTCTATATGCCATTTACAGATACGGCAGTGCATATTCCGGTAATCCTTTATGGAATCTTAATTGTAATCTTAGTATTAGTATGTATTAATGTGACCAACTGTACCGATGGTGTGGATGGCTTGTGTGGTATGGTATCCTTAGTAACCATTGCCTCCATCTATGCTTTACTTCGTATCTTTGAATTTGAAGAAGATTATCAGCGTATGATACTCTTATTCATGGCTTGCATTATGGCATATTTACTCTTTAACGCGAAGCCAAGTTTCCTTCTAATGGGAGATGCAGGTTCTAGAACCATTGGACTTTTTATTGCCATCATGTTCTTGATCAGCCGCAGCCCAATCTATTTTGTCTTCTTTGGACTGGTATTGATCATCGATGGCGGTATGGGATTAATTAAGATTGTGATGATCCGTTATCTGAAGGTGAAGAATTTCATGAAGGATATTCGCACCCCAATCCATGACTATTATCGTAAAACATTGGAGTGGTCGGATACGCAGGTGGTGATCCGCTTTATGCTGATTCAGGCAATCATTAATATTGTGATTTTAAGTAGTTTAGTATAATTCCTTGGAGGTATACCAATGATTATTAATGTAGCTAATGTTAAGAAGTTTATTGAGGCCAATGATGAATTTATTCAAGTGGGTAGCGATTTTATTGTGGATAATTACGATAACAATGAGAAACTTACTTATTACCTCAATAACACCAGAGAAAAGGTTCTTCTTTATTCCTATAATGGAAAAGAGAAATTAATGAATATTCGTATGAATTCTGTCATTGATATGGATACCCATGAAAGCCGTGGTTATGATGATGTGGAGTCCTGCATCGGAGCGCTGATCGGAGGCCACGGATTCTTCTAAAAGACGAAGATATTTCTTGACGAAATAATTCTCATATGATATGTTCGTACCTGTACTTGTAATCTGGGTACTTGGGAAAATCCCATGTCAGTTCGAAACCATCCTGACACTAAACAAAACTAAGGAGAAAAAACATATGAGAAATTCTAAAGTCACTTTCATGGTGCAGGCTGCGATGATTGCAGCTATTTACGTGGTACTTGTGGAGCTTTTTGCTCCCATCAGCTTCGGACCGATTCAGTTTCGTGTAGCAGAAGCGCTAACCGTTCTTCCATTTTTTATCCCCGCAGCAATTCCAGGATTATTCATCGGTTGCCTTTTAGGTAACATGCTAGGTGGAGCGATTCTTGCAGACATCGTTTTTGGTAGTCTTGCAACCTTACTTGGCGCCATTGGAACCTATTCTGTGGGTCGTGTTTGGAGTAAGAATTCCTTGAAGTTTCTTGCAGTACTTCCACCGATTCTTTCTAATACCATCATTGTTCCATGGGTATTAAAATATGGATATGGTATGGAAGATTCGATTCCCTTTATGATGGTGACGGTAGGTGCCGGCGAGATCATCATTTGCGGAATTGTAGGTGCAATTCTTCTCGTAGTGCTTGAAAAGTATCGTCACGTAATCTTTAAGGATCTTGAAGCGACCAACTAGATGGTGGTATATTCAAGCACCGTATAGATATTTCCTTCCGCGTCCGTGATCTTTTGATAGAGGGTTCCCTCGATGAGAGCATTGGACACAAGGAGCTTGTCATTGACAACGGCGGACTTACGATATTCTGCACGTAATTGGTTGTAAGAAAAGTCTTCTGGCAAATGTCCGGAAGCCACAACCACATATTGAGCATTGTTCATGTGGTGGTTCATGTCTAACATATAAGGCTCAACGGTGAAGGAAAGGACTTCGCTCCAGCACTCCTCCGTTAGCGAACGAATATCGATTTTTCTTGGGGCATATTCCATAGGATATGCCTCATCTGTTTTATAACGGGTCAAAAAAATCTCAGGAATGCGCATCGGACGCATCTTTTCCACATCCATTAAGGACCAGATCGAATTGGCATTCACCACAACTTCCTGATTTTCATCGAGAATAAAGAAATTACGCGCCCCTTCAATCCCCTTGAAACTATGTGGCGCAGTTCCTGCATAGATGGTATCTCCCAGATGTGGGCGTTTATGGATCTGAATCTGCCAGGAATTTAACACCCAGAAATAATTTTCTTCCGAATTATCATCATGGCCACAGCCAAGTTCCTCGGACTGTAGTTCTGAAGTATCCTGAAAATAATTAATAATCCCCTTTAAACCAAGGTTTCCGTCTTCTTCCACTTCACTGAAACGGACTTTACTTTCAAACTTAAACATAATAATCTCCCCGATATGCCCAAACTGGGCATGCATATGATGATGAGCGTTTGCCATGATATTGCAACGCACAACTAACCTTTATTATATCATATATTGTAAAGCGAGGGAAATCGGTTATCTTTCGTACCACAAGCATAAATTTCCATGGGAACAGGACACAATACGATATGGCGTCAGAAAAAGTTATAGGGTATAATAAAAGGTGCGCGAATACGAGCAATACGAAAAACCAATGGAGTTATTAGAATGAGTATATTGAATGTAGAACATTTGTCCCACGGATTCGGGGATCGGGCAATTTTTGAGGATGTGTCCTTCCGCCTGCTTCCTGGGGAGCATATTGGACTTGTGGGTGCCAACGGCGAAGGAAAATCCACCTTTATGAGCATCATCACCAAGAAGTTGATGCCGGATGAGGGTACCATTGAATGGGCCAAGGGTGCAAGAGTTGGGTATTTAGACCAGCATGCAGTGTTGGAAGCTGGAATGACCATTGGAATGGTGCTTCGTTCTGCATTTGATTACCTATATGATTTAGAGCAGCAGATGAATACCATCTATGAGAAGGTGGGAGAGGCCTCCGAAGAAGAAATGACTGCCATGTTAGAAGAAGCGGGAACGATTTCCGATCTGTTAACCATGCATGATTTCTATATGATCGATTCCAAAGTAGAAGAAGTAGCCAGAGCCTTGGGACTTCTGGAACTTGGCTTAGAGCGGGATGTGACGGAATTATCCGGCGGACAGCGAACCAAGATCTTACTTGGAAAACTCTTACTTGGAAAGCCGGATATCCTTTTACTGGATGAGCCTACCAACTACTTGGATGCAGAGCATATCGTGTGGTTAAAGCGTTATTTGCAGGAATATGAGAACGCATTTATCCTTATTTCCCACGATGTGCCATTTATGAATGACGTAGTGAATATTATTTACCACATGGAGAATGCTAAATTAGAGCGTTATGTGGGGGATTATACGAAATTTGAAGAAGTCTATGCCATGAAGAAGAGCCAGTTAGAGGCGGCTTATAAGAAGCAGCAGCAGGAAATTAGCGATTTGAAGGACTTTGTGGCAAGAAATAAAGCCAGAGTGGCCACCAGAAATATGGCGATGTCCCGTCAGAAGAAGCTGGATTCCATGGATGTGATCGAGCTTGCGGCGGAGAAACCAAAGCCGGAATTTCATTTTAAGGAGGCAAGAACACCGGGCCGTTATATCTTTGAAACCACGGATTTGGTGATTGGATATGAGAAGGACAAGCCATTGTCCAAGCCGATGAATCTTCGGATGGAGCGCGGGGACAAGATTGCCATCGTGGGAACCAATGGAATTGGTAAAACCACATTTTTAAAGAGTGTACTTGGCATTATTCCAATGCTTTCCGGCAAGGCGGTGCTGGGAGATTACCTTTATAAGGGGTATTTCGAGCAGGAAGTAAAGCCTTCGGAGAATACCTGTATTGAAGAGATCTGGGAAGATTTCCCAGGCTTTAGCCAGTACGAAGTGCGTAGTGCCCTTGCCAAATGCGGTCTCACCACCAAGCATATCGAAAGCAAGGTGAAGGTTCTCTCCGGTGGAGAACAGGCCAAGGTTCGCTTATGCAAATTAATCAATACCGAAACCAATGTGCTTCTTTTAGATGAGCCTACCAACCACTTGGATGTGGATGCCAAGGACGAATTAAAAAGAGCGCTAAAGGAATATAAAGGATCTGTGCTGTTAATCTGCCATGAGCCGGAGTTTTACGAAGGTCTGGTGAATGATGTGTGGAATTTAGAGGAGTTTTCCCTTCTTTCCTAGGAAGCGTGAACCGTGAATCCATGCAAATGTTACGCAATGGATGTAGTAAGTAATACCGACGCATATGTAGCGCCGCGATGAGAAAGATAGAAAAACATATGGGGGTAAAAGACATGGCTTGGATAACAATGAATTTTCGTTCGAATTCCTTACGAATGGCTGTGGAATGTGAAGTATTAGTACCGCAACCAGGATATAAGAGTCTGACACAGGATCGGGACTACAAGGTGATGCTTCTGTTACATGGAGCCAATAACGATCGAACGGAATGGCTTCTAAAGAGTCAGATCTATGATCTGGTAAAGGAAGAACCAATCATCGTATGTATGCCATCTGCGAAGAACAGTTGCTATATTAATACGAAGAATGGCTACAATTACATGGATTATATCTGTAAGGAACTGCCAGAACTGCTTCGGACACATTTTCACGTATCCACCGATCCTAAGGATTGGATGATCGCCGGAGAGTCCATGGGCGGCTATGGCGCCCTGGTATGCGGCCTTAATTATCCAGAAGTATTTCGTCATATCGGAGCCTTCAGCCCTGCAGTGGACATTACGGCAGCCGTGACCCATGTGCCAACCATACGTTTTGAAGAGCTTTTTGGAGACGACTGGGAGGCGGTGCGACAGAGTAACCTCCATGTGCCTAAGGTGGCAAGAGAGCTTGCCAAGGAGGCTCGTCCAAGAATCTTCCTCTGTTGTGGGGAGCAGGATTTCTTCTATGAGATGAATCAGGCTTTTTATATGGAATTTCAGAATGAGTATGACATGGTTGCTACATTTGGACAGGGGAAGCATGACTTTTTGTATTGGAATGAGCGCCTGAAAGAACTGATTCCATGGTTCAAGGAAGGGGGGAATCGCTAATGATTTCTATGAAGATCAATCATTTTTCCAATGTGTTAAGTATGAATATGGATTGCCACCTGTTTTTACCAACGGACCGTGGCGATAAAGAGGATAAATTGAAGGTGTTGTGGCTTTTACCAGGTGGTTCGGACGATGAGAATTCCTGGTTAATTCACTCCACAGCGCCGAATCTTGCGGATTTGTGCGGCATCGCCATCGTAATGGCAACGGGCAATGACTCCTTCTGCGTGGACATGGTGCACGGCTTAAACTACGGAACCTACCTTGGGGAAGAACTTCCTAAGATCCTTCGGCAAATGTTTCCGGAGCTTTCCGAAAAGCGGGAAGATAATATGATCAGCGGTCTTTCCAATGGCGGCTATGGCTGCTTTATGGTGGGATTGTCCCATCCGGAGAATTTCGGATATATTGGTGCATTTTCTGCCGGAGACAAGGCGGATTCCAAGTATACCCCGGCAAAAGAGGGGGAAATGACCAAGCGTGTGGTAATTTTTGGTCAGGATGATATTAAAGAGAGCGAGTATAGTATTAAGGTTCTTGCGCGAAAAGTTGCGGAAGGAACGGGCCTTCGCCCTAAGATTTACCATGCCTGCGGACTTCTCGATCCATGGCTTGACATGAATCGCATGGTGCGGGATTGTTTCATCGCCTTAAACGATCCGGATTTTTGCTACGAATATGTGGAAGTGGAAGGCAAGGGCCACGAGTGGGATTTCTGGGATCAGGAAGTGCGGCGCTTCCTAAGTTATGCGGGAGTTACTCCAATCCGGTAATTTGGAGGGGAAAATCCTACATCGTACAGTAATGCGAAAAATGGAAAAATATAGTATAATATACAAGTTGCGAATGAAGTAAGAAGATAAGAACTAAGAAACCAACAAGCTATGTACGAAGCTGTGTAGAAAGGACGGGCATATGTTAAAGATTGGATTACTCACAAGTGGTGGCGATTGCCAGGCACTGAATGCGACCATGCGAGGCGTGGCTAAGGCACTGTATAAGGCCATCGGCGATGTGGAAATCTACGGAATCGAAGATGGATACAAGGGCCTTGTGTATGGAAATTATCATAAGATGAAGCCAAGGGATTTTTCAGGAATCTTAAATATGGGTGGAACGATCCTTGGAACCAGTCGTATGCCTTTCAAGCAGATGCGTATGCCGGATGAGAATGGATTAGATAAGGTGCAGGCCATGAAGGATAACTACCACAAGATGGATTTAGACTGTCTGGTGGTTCTTGGTGGCAACGGTTCTCAGAAGACCGCCAATCTTCTAAGTGAAGAGGGGTTAAATGTCATCGGTCTTCCTAAGACCATCGATAATGATCTGTGGGGAACGGACATCACCTTCGGCTTCCAGAGCGCCGTGGATGTTGCAACACAGGTAATCGATAACATTCATACCACTGCTTCTTCCCATAGCCGCGTGTTTATTGTAGAAATCATGGGACATAAGGTGGGATGGCTTCCATTGTATGCCGGAGTTGCATCCGGTGCGGATATCATCCTTCTTCCGGAAATCCCTTACGATATTGATTCCATCTGCGATGCATTAAAGGCAAGGGAGAAGGCAGGAAAGCGTTTCTCCATCCTTGCAGTGGCAGAAGGTGCAATTTCCAAGGAAGATGCAGCACTTTCCAAGAAAGAATATAAGGAGAAGGTGAAGAATCGCAAATATCCTTCCATCTCCTACGAAATCGGCGATCGCATCTTTAAGGAGACCGGCCAGGAAGTCCGTATCACGATACCGGGACATACACAGCGAGGTGGAGCACCGGATCCATATGATCGAGTGCTTGCTACAAGATTTGGTGCAGCTGCCGGAAAGATGATCTTAAATAAGGAATTCGGTTATCTTGTGGCCATGCAGAATAATCAGGTGACCAAAGTGCCACTTTCCGAAATTGCAGGAAAGCTTAAGACTGTGGATCCAAACTGCGAAGTAATCCAGGCAGCGAAGGCCATCGGTATTAGTTTTGGAGATTAATCAATGAGTTATATTGCTTTATATCGAAAGTTCCGTCCCGATACATTTGCAGATGTGAAAGGACAGGATTCGATAGTTACGACATTAAAAAATCAGATTGTGAATGACCGTGTGGGACATGCCTATCTCTTCTGCGGAACCAGAGGAACGGGTAAGACCACCATTGCCAAGATCTTGGGAAAAGCCATTAATTGCGAGAATCCCCAGGATGGCAATCCATGTGGATGTTGCGAAAGTTGTCGCGCCATCCAGGAAGGCCGTTCCATGAATTTAATTGAAATCGATGCTGCTTCCAACAATGGTGTGGACAATATTCGAGAAATCCGGGATGAGGTGCAATATTCCCCAACCTCCGGCAAATATAAAGTCTACATCATCGACGAGGTGCACATGTTAAGTGCGGGTGCATTCAATGCTCTGTTAAAGACCTTGGAGGAGCCCCCAGCCTATGTGGTATTCATCCTTGCGACGACGGAAGCACATAAGATTCCAGTAACCATCCTATCCCGCTGTCAGCGATACGATTTTAAACGAATCGGAATCGAGACCATTGCGGGACGCATGAAAGAGCTGATGGCGGTGGAAGGCAATGATGTGGAAGACCGTGCGCTTTCCTATATTGCCAAGGCAGCAGATGGTTCCATGCGAGATGCACTCAGTCTTTTGGATCAGTGCCTGGCCTTTCATATGAACGAGCGCCTGACCTATGACCATGTGTTAGATGTCTTAGGAGCGGTGGATAATGAAGTCTTCTCAGAACTTCTTCGCCGGGTGATCAGCTATGATACCGCCGGATGCATCTATCAGTTAGAAGATCTGGTGATGCAGGGCCGGGATTTAACCCAGCTCGTGGTGGATTTTACCTGGTATTTAAGAAATCTTCTGTTAATTAAAACCTCGGATGGGGACAATGTGGAAGATGTGTTGGACGTATCCTCGGATACGCTAGCCGCCTTAAAAGAAGAAGCAGAGATGGTGGATGCAGAGTCACTGATGCGATATATCCGCATCTTTTCCGAGCTTTCCACAACCATTAAATATTCTACTCAGAAGCGAGTCATGTTCGAGCTTGCGTTAATTAAATTAACCCATCCGGCCATGGAGCAAAATTACGATTCCATCTTACAGCGCATGAATGCACTGGAGCAGAAGCTGGAAGAGTTAGAGAAACATGGAGTCAAAGTGGAGGCACTTTCCGCCACCCCCAGTACCACGGCCATAGATGCAGCGAGTCTTGGCCCTTTGGAGCGAATCGAGCCCATCCTTCCATCCCAACAGGATATGCAGGAGATC
Source organism: Lachnospiraceae bacterium (assembly GCA_024696615.1). Classification (GTDB taxonomy): domain Bacteria; phylum Bacillota; class Clostridia; order Lachnospirales; family Lachnospiraceae; genus MGBC120314. The sequence continues at coordinate 13,126 of JAILGS010000087.1, read as the reverse complement.
AAAGACCGCTGGCCGGAGATTCTTCGACAAATGTCGGACCAGGGTGACGCAAACTACCGGGGCTATATTGCGGAGGCGTCCGTCAATGTGGGCCGGGATCAGGAAATTGTACTTGGTGATTTAAATGACATGATGACCTTAATGGCAGGAAAAGAAGAATGCCGTCAGGCCATTAAAACCGCTGTGGAAGCGGTGATGGGAAAGAATTTCGATTTCCAGATCACCATTCTTTCGAGCGATATGTTGCCAGAGTCCGTAGGACTACGGCGGCAGATTATTTCCCACTTTGGGAATATTCCTGTGGAGCAGGAAGATATGTCCCATACAACCTATGAGGACTGATGGTTGATGAGATATGAAATCCATTCGATCGATTCGATGAGATCTACGTATCCAGGGACAGAATCTACGAGATATATTAATAAGAGATTATAAGTAGGAGGAGTAACAACAATGGCAAAACGTGGAGGATTCCCAGGCGGAGCAATGCCTGGAAACATGAACAATCTGATGAAGCAGGCTCAGAAGATGCAAAAGCAGATGGAAGAGAGCACCAAGGAATTTGAAAGCAAGGAATTTACAGCAACTGCAGGTGGCGGAGTCGTAGAAGTAACCGTTACCGGTAAGAAGGAAGTAACCAAGGTAAAGCTTTCTGAAGAAGTTGTAGATCCGGATGATATTGAAACCTTAGAGGATTTAATTGTAGCAGCAACCAACGAGGCACTTCGTAAGATGGAAGAAGCCAATCAGGCGAATATGTCTAAGATTGCAGGTGGTCTCGGCGGTTTTGGAGGACTGTTCTAAAAGATATGGAGATTTACAGTAGCCATATTAACAAATTAATCGAGGAACTTTCCCGTCTTCCCAGTATTGGTGCCAAGTCCGCACAGCGACTGGCGTTTCATATAATCAATATGCCGGAGGACCAGGTCCAGGCTCTTGCAGGAGCAATTCTGGATGCGAAATCCAATGTCCGTTATTGTAAGGAATGTTTTACTTTAACGGATGAGGAAATCTGTCCGATTTGCCGTAATGCCAAGCGGGACCATAAGACCATTATGGTGGTGGAAAGTACCAGGGATTTGGCAGCCTATGAGAAGACGGGCAAATATGAAGGCGTCTATCATGTACTGCATGGAGCCATCTCGCCCATGGCGGGCATTGGTCCCAATGATATTAAATTAAAGGAATTAATGGTTCGCTTAAAGGACGATGTGAATGAGGTGATTATTGCCACCAATTCCAGCTTAGAGGGCGAAACCACAGCGATGTATCTTAGCAAATTAATTAAGCCGGCGGGAATTAAAGTTTCCCGTATTGCCAGCGGTGTACCCGTGGGCGGCGATTTGGAATACATCGATGAAGTCACGTTACTTCGTGCGTTGGATGGACGTACTGAGATTTAAGTCGTATCACGATACCGACCCAGTCGCGAAAGCGGAATGTGATGGGAGATCCATCCTGGGTCGGATTACGAGACTCGGGATGATGCATGTCACGATACCGACCCGCGAAATAACGAAAAGTAACAGGAGTAAGAACCAACATGGCGCAGGAACAGTTGTTTATCAATGATATCCGAACAGAGCATCGGGAACGAATGGTGAATCTGAAAAAGTACTATCCATTCTTTCAACTATGCAACACCTCGCTCTCCCAGTTTCGGGAGGGTAGGTACGTAGATCTGGACATGGGATATCTGATGATGGCAGTTCTGCGCTTTTTTATTGAGAAAAATAATTTCGAAGAGCGGGATGTCACTTATGGGGAATATCGGGACTTCCTGATTTTATGCATGAAGCGGGATTTTGACGTAAGTTATGCGGAAGAAGAATATCCTCTGATCGCAGAATATATCTTCGACCGTATGAAGAATGACGGTCGTCCCTTCGTATACGAATATTATGATCCGGCGGATCGAAAGAAGCATTCTCTTCGATTAAAGCTCATCGAAAGTACCATTAAGGATGATGTAGTCTGGTATCATATCACTTCCGATGCCATCGAATTCTACTTAGATACCAAGGAAATCAAGGATCAGAGCAAGATTTCCGTGCAGCAGTTATTGTTAGAAAAATTAATTCGTGCCAAGAATTTTGATGGCGGTATTCAGGTAATTTCCCGAATCAATAATGAAGTGAGCAGGTTAAAATACCGCAAGAATGAGGTAGTGGGACTCCTTGCCATTGACGTATTCTCAGGAATCGAAGCCTATGAGGACTTCGTGGAACATGGTATGAAATGGTTTACGGAAGAGGAAAAACTCTTCATCAAAAATATGGAATTAATCCAGGCAACCTTAGAGCGTGCCGAGGAAGAGACGGAAAAGAATGAAGCCTATTACCGCACGGTGAATGAAATCTATCAGCTTTCTGTTCAGTTAAAGACTGCCATGAATAAGCATAGCGAGCTGTTGACGGCATGTACGGAGCTTAGTACGGATGCGGATGCGATCATTCGAAAAGCCAAGCTACGTAAGCTTCGCAACGGCTTTGATTTTAGACGTCTGCTTTCCCGAATGGTGGAAAAGGATGATGTAACCTTATTGGACTGCCTGATTCCACCCCTCTTTGGACTGCATACGAGAAAGTCCTTCCCACTTACCACCATCGACTCCATGCTCACCCTGCGCCCAGAGCGTAAGGATGTGGTGGAGAAGGATGAAGAGCGGGCAGTGGAGAACATCATCTTCCCGGATGAAGTGGAAGAAGAGCGTATGGAACACAATTTCCTCATCTTCACCCGCATCCTGATGCAAATGCTTCATCACCATGCCACCTTCACCCTATACGAATATATGGAAACCTTGGAGTCGCGCTTTGGCGCGGATATACGAAAGCACAGTGATCTGTACGCCTTTGTAGTACATTTGTGCCAGAAGAAGGAATATCACTTCCCGGAAAGCGCCAAGGCATATCATCAGGACACCTTCCTAGACGGCTACATTGCCACATGGATGAGCCAGGTGGAGGGATTTAAGGAGGAATTATTGGACTTTACCTTGGACTTTTCCAAGGAGGATGGGGAGCAGTGGAATGACTTTACCATTACCAATTTTGTGATAGAAAGGGTGGAAGCGTAGTGGAAGAGCGTAATTTAGACCGTGCCATGGACATTGTAAGCCATTTGATTCTTGGCGACGAAGTGTCCAAGCAGACGAATATATCCCTGTACGAGGAATATCACCAGAATAGTCAGGTGTATGACATTGTGCAGACCATTGTGAAAAAGATGAATCTTGCCATTTATTCCTACCAGGATGCGCTGTATGTAAGCCCCGGGGAGAATAATCGGCTGTTTGGCTATAGTAACGAGGAGCTTCGAAAGCTACTGGGCCTAAAAGTAAATAAGGAGCTGTATCTGTGTTATTACATCATCTATAACATCGTGATGCAGTTTTATACCGATACGACCACGTATAATTATGTGGAATTTGTGCGGATTGAGGATATTATTGCCACGGTGGATGGCTCCATTGCCAGCATCCTTGATCCTGGTGCGGGACTTGTGTTAGGGGATGTGGAGGAAAATTCCTTTAAGCAAATCGCGCTGTTATGGAATGAGCTGCAGGCCACCAGTGTGGAGGATCAGTCGGATATTCGTGCTGCAAGAAATTCCAAATCCGGGTATGTGAAGCTGGTGGTGAATTTCCTGGTGGATCAGAAACTTCTCACCATGATGGAGGGGCGGTTCTATCCAACCAATCGCATGAAGGCTTTGGTGGAGAACTATTTCGACCAGTATAAGAGCCATATTTACGAAGTGTTAAAAGGATGATGGAGCGTTGATGCGCCTCTTCCTTTCCAATGTATTAAACGATAGGGGTAGAATATGCCACATATTAATCGAATTCGTGTGAACAATGTAAAATATAATTTTGGTACTCAGTATTATGATGATTTTATGATGCGTTTTTCCTGTCGTAATACCATCTATGATCTGGCCAATGGTGGCGGTAAGAGTGTGTTAATGCTGTTACTGTTACAGAATCTGATTCCGAATTGTACCCTGGATGAGAAGCAGCCGGTGGAAAAATTATTCCGTACCAATAGTGGTAGTAAGACGATCCATTCCCTGATTGAGTGGAAGTTGGACTCCTGCTATGAGCGGGAAGGATATCGTTATATGACCACCGGTTTTTGTGCCAGAAAGGGAAAGAATGACGAGGGAAGTGACGAGCAGGGACAGACCAGTATCGAGTACTTTAACTATGTCATCTTTTACCGGGAATTTGGAGAAAATGATATTAAGAATCTCCCTTTAAAAGAAGATGGGGAGCGTATTACCTATCAGGGCTTAAAGAATTATCTCAGGGAGTTAGAGCGCCGGGATAAGGGGGTGGAAGTGCATATCTTTGAGCGCAAGGGGGATTATCAGACCTTTATTGCTCAGTATGGACTGTTCGAGAGCCAGTGGGAGATTATCCGTGGAATCAATAAGACGGAAGGCCATGTACGTACGTATTTTGAGAATAATTATAAGACCGGTCGGAAGGTGGTGGAGGATCTTCTCATTGAAGAGATCATTCAGAAGTCCTTCTTAAATCAGATTGGACAAAGTGAAAATCCGGACGATGAGATGATGGCCAAAACTCTTCTTGAGATTAAGGACCGCATCATCCTTCTTTCGAAGAGAAAGTCCGAGATTCATACCTATGATCTACAAATTGGTATTATGCATGAATTAGCAGAAAAGATTCTTGCTTTCCGTGCTTATGAAGAGGAGAAAGAAGCTCTTACCAAGGATTTACTTGGAAAGCTTTCCATCGCCAAGGGAAAGAAGGAAGCGCTAGAAGAAGAAAGTCAGGGATATGATCTTCGTAAGGAAGAGGTGGCAAGTCGTATCAGGGAAGAAGAACGACTTGTAGCCATTGCAGGAATTCTTTCCGATGAAGCAGAACTTGAGAAATTAACTGCCTTAGTAGAAGAATATGGAAGCAAATTAGAAAAGACCGGGGAAGAGATTCGTGCCACCCGTCAGGAGATGGATCATCTTCGGGCCTTACAGGGTCTTTTTGATTATGAAAAATATGAAGCCCTCCGTAAGCAGGTGGAGATTTCCTTAGATAACCGGATGCGGGACCACGAAGAGGTCTATGGGGAGATGGCGAAGTTAAAAGCTTTCGCCACAGAAACATTTGCTAAGATCCGTAGTGAGAAAAGTGCCGAAGTGGAGCGCCTTGCCGGGGAATTGGAGGAAGCGAAGGAGGACTATAAGCGTCTTCGCAAAGAACAGGAAAATTACGGTGGGAAGCGTGCCGAACTTCTTGGAGAGCGGCGTCTTGTGCAGGAACAGGTGGAAGCTACGGACCACTTGTTGCGAGAATTAAGTGGCAGCCTTGGCATTCTTGTGGAAGAGGATGCGAGGGAAAGCTATGAGGCCATGGAAGATTCCATGAAAGCGACCCAGAAAGAACTAGAAGAGAAAGAAGCGAATCTTCTAAAACTCCAGGAGAATTTGCAGGAAGCAAGGGAGCGGATGCTGCACTGTGAGAGCGATCTTCGGGTGAATCAGAAGCGCCAGGAAGAGTTTCGTCAGGGCATGGAAGAGTTCCGTGCTTCCGAGGATAAGTTCCAGGCTTTAAGTGATGTCTATGGGGAGACGAGTGCGAAGGATCTGTTAAAGGAAGTGTATCGGCTCTATAAGAATACGCTCCAGGAGTTAGCTCAGGCGGAAGTGGAATATCACGAGACGGCACAGTATTTGGAGAATCTTAATAATGGCCGGTATGTGATGGATGGAACCCAGTATAGTGCGGTGGAAAATTACCTCTTTGATACCTACGGTTCCGATGTGTTATATGGCTATGAGTGGCTTGCCACCTTAACGGAAGCCCAGAAGCGGGACGTGTTAAAACGGATTCCGATGATTGATTACTGCTTTGTGGTAAAGGGTGATTTTGACCGGATTCGGGAAGATGTGGGACTGAAAAGCTTTAGTCACAGCTCCTACTTAGTGCCAATTCTTAGTGAGGCGATTCTTCGTGATACGAAGCATGCAGCCAATCCGGATTTGATCGCATTTGGAACGAAGGATTTATCCTTCTTACAGGATGCCTCCAAGGTGAATGCTGAGATGGAGCATATGAAGGAGGAGCTTTACGACCGGGATGAGGAAGTAAAGAAATTGACCCGCAGACAGGAAGTTTTGTGGGAGGATTATCTCTATCTCTTACAATATGAAAAGAGTAAGGCCAGAGAAGAGTCTTCCGAGGCGTTCTCCTTAAAGCAGGAGGAAAAGCATCTGCAGGAGGCTTATCAGGAAGCGAAGGAAGCTTTGGCCTCCTTAGAAGAAGAATTGAAAAATTGTACTGCTTCTTGTAGCGCGGCAAGAACGAAGGGGGAGGAATACCTACGGCAGCAGGGACTGTTGGAGGAATTACTAGAGACCTTTCAGAATAGTCGTAATCTTCATGAGCGCATGGCGTCCATGGAACAGGAGATCAAGCACCATTCTAACCGTTATGAAGCCTATGAAGAGAGCATGGAAAAAGGGCTGCTACGGGTGGAAAATCTTCGTTCTTCCTATCAGAATGCCAAGCGGGACTTGGATTTCGAAGAAGAAAAATACCGTACCACCTTCTCCTTTGGATCGCTTCCAACGGTGGAAGTGCCGGAGGATATGGGGCTTTCCTATGAAGAGGCCTGTGTTACATTTGCAGGATTAGCCTCTTCCTTAGCTAGTGAGAATGCGGACGTGGCGGATAAGAAGACCTTAATTGCCACTTACGAAGAGTCCATGGAAAAAAGTAAGAAGGCCATGGAAGATTATGGATTTACCTTCGAGGCTCTCCTGGAAGAGAAGAAGACCGAAACGCGCGGACCGGTCTTGGATGAGATAACCTTAAAGGAGCGGCTTGCGCGAAACGAAGAGATTTATGGGGATTTAGAGCGGGAGTATGATGCCCAGAATGCCCAGAAGAATCGTATGGAAGGTAGTTTGGCGCATGCCAGAGCAGGGATCGAGAGTAATTACGGTTCTTGTACACTTCCAGAGGATATACAGCTTACCCCTAGTACGGTGGCGGCTTTCTTAGCCCAGCATCAGAGCATGATCCGCGCCCTGCAGAAGGAGCGTAAGGAATTAGAACTTGGTGCAAAGGAAGAGACGAAGAAGTTAAATGAATATATTATTCTTGCTAAGGACCTTGAGCGGACCTTGCAAAGTGCAGGAGTTGCCAGTGTCAGTCAGGTGACTGGGGACCGCGCCGGAGATGAAGCACTTCTTTCGGATGTGGCTTCGGTGCAGAAGGTCTTTGAGAAATTAGTTCGTAACGATTATAAGAAGCGTGAGATTTTCGAACAGGATAAGAAGAAGCTGGTGAAGGATCTGCAGGATGCTTCCGGCTATGATCTTGCCGAAGAAGTGGAGCGCAGCATCAGGATTCCGGATAGCGTGGAAGAAATCGATGAGATGGAGCGCAATATTCATGAGACCTGCGAGTGCATTCTCTTAGAGAAGAATCGGGTGGAGAAGGGCATTGAAGATATGGAACGGATCAAGGAAAGTTTCGAGAGCCGCTGTATTCAGACCTGTGCCAATATTCGTGCGGAACTTGAGCGCCTTCCAAAGCTTAGTAAGATTACGCTGGATGAGGAAGTGATCTCCATGATTCAGCTTTCGATTCCATATGTGCGGGAAGAGGAATATCGTGAGAGAATGTCCGCCTATATTGACGAGACGGTGGCACTTTCTGAGAAACTGGAAAAGGAAGCGGATCGGATGAATTATATTCGTTCGAGACTGACCTGGAAGAAGCTTTTCTCCGTCATTGTAACGGATATGAACGGAATTCGCTTAAATCTCTATAAGAGAGAGCGAATTAAGGATCAGAGCCGTTATCTTCGTTATGAAGAGGCGGTGGGTTCCACCGGTCAGTCCCAGGGTATTTATATTCAGTTCTTGGTGGCCATCATCAATTACATCTCCAATATTAATGCTCAGGGAAAGGAAGCTTCCGTCATTGGTAAAGTGGTATTTATCGATAATCCATTCGGTGCTGCCAAGGATGTCTATATCTGGGAGCCAATCTTTAAGCTGTTAAAGACCAATCATGTACAGCTTGTGGTTCCGGCAAGAGGCGTTACTCCGGCAATCTCCAGTCGATTTGAAGTGAACTACATCCTTAATCAGAAGTTAGTCAATGGCCGTCAGCAGACGGTGGTTGCGGATTACCGCAGTCAGGTGGCAACGGAAGAGTTGGAATATACAAGGTTAGAATATACCCAGGCCTCTCTCTTCGATGGTCTTGAAGAGTCGTAAGGGCGGTTTTTTGACATTGCATAGGACTTGTGGTAGAATTAGTCCGATTATGGGGTCATTCTAGGTGTAGTATGCCCTTTTTACGGAAATGAATGGAAATACTGTATAGCTCACTTTAACAACTTTTTTGAAGGTGAATAATAATGAACAATAACGATTTCTATGCGAATCTGGACAAAATCAGAAGATTATACCTCAAGCAGGAATATGAAGAAGCAATTCGTATTGCTGACAAGATGGATTTTAAGAAATTAAAGGATTGGAAGTATCTTGCCACTCTCATCAACCTCTATGAAGCGGTTGGTCGTTTAGAGGATGTGCGTTATTTCTGCACCCTTGCTTACAATCGAAATCTTGGTGGAAAGAAATTAGTATATAAGCTTTGTAAGGTGAATATCCGTATGGAGGATATTGATGAATCGGAAGAGCTTTATGATGAATACTGCCAGATGACCACTCCGAAGGACTTAAAGAAGTATGAACTTCTTTACGAATTAAAGGCCGTTCAGGGTGCGAAGAAGACAGAATTAATCAATATCTTAGAGGACTTCATGAAGAAGAAGCTGGATGACAAGTATTGTCTCACCTTAGCAGAACTCTACATGAAGACCAAGCAGAAGGACAAGGCCATTGCTTTCTGCGAGCGTATTGCGAATGAGTATGAAGAAGGAGAGATTGCAGAGCAGGCTAAGGCAATGAAATTGGCCATCTTAAATCCTGAGGCAGCTCCTCCAATTCAGATCCGTAAGCCTGGCTTAACCGTAGAAACCACCACGATTGGGTTAAATGGTAATACGGGGGAAGTTGTCATCGTACCAGAAGCTTCCGGCAATGCAGCGGATGCAGTACGTAAGGCACTTGCTGAGACAGGTCAGATTCCATTAGACGGAATTCGTGCCGTGGATCCTTCTTTAGTTGCAACGGGTCAGATTCCAGTAGAAAACCTCTATGCAACGGGACAGATTCCAGTGGAAAATCTCTATCCAACAGGACAGATTCCAGATGTGAACGCACCAACAACACAGCCTGGTGCTTCCGTTCCAGATCCATCCTTTGGTATGACGCAGGAAGTTTCTGTGAAGGAAGAAGGTGTTTCTTCTGAAACCGCTCCACTTGGTGCAACACAGGCTATTTCCTCCGATGAAATTAATGAAGCATTAAAGAAGAATTCGAATGAAATGCTTGGTACTACCCAGCAGATTTCTGTAGAAGCAACCATGCATCCGGGTGCAACCCAGGTAATCCCTGTGGATCATATTAAGGATGCAGTAAAGAATACTTCTTCCGTAGCACAAACCCAGGTACTTCCTGAGACTGCAGGCATTGCAGAGACTCAGGTGGTTCCAGCGCAGGAAAGTGTAAATCAGGAAGCAGCAGCGGTTCAGGAAGCTTCTGCAGCTCAGGCTGCGCCACAGGCGACACAGATAGCACCACAGCCAGCTCAGGCTGCACCATCTTCCGATACCATCACTGCTCCGGCAAGTGCAGTAACGGATGGTAGTGTGGTGAATGGTCAGACCGTTGCTTTAGATGATATCAATCATATGGGATATACCAAGGAACTTCATAATACCGCGATTCTTGGTGTTGCAGAAGCTGCAACCAAGGAAGAGCAGTTACAGGATGCAGTAACCCTTGGAAAGAATGTGGATACCCAGGAGATTAACCATCTTGGATATACCAAGGAACTTCGAAATACCGCAATTCTTGGTGTTTCTGCACAGGAAGCACTGGGTGCAGAGCCTCAGGATGAGACCGCAGGCGTATTTAGTGCCAGCGCAGCAGGAATGAATCCTGGTAATCCAGAACTTGCAGCAACTCAGGCAGTTGTAGTACAGGCACCGGAAGCTCAGGAAGGTACTCCGGGAGATACCATCAGTGTCAATACGGTGATCATGTCCGAAGAAGTACAGCAGGCCGCACAGGCAGCGCAGGCTGCACAGACCGCAGCACCTGCAGATATGAGTCGCACGGTAGAAATCGTATCCGCAGCCATCGCTAAGGAAACCAGAGCCGCACAGTTTGATGCAGCCATGGTAACTGGTGTAACCGATGGTATAGTAGGTGGTAGCAATGCTTCTGAACCAGAAGTTGCTAAGCCAACCTTAAAGGCATTCCAGCCAGAATTGGATGTGGTTTATCCAATTCCAGAAGAAGTAAAGAGATATTTTGTACGTTACAACGATTCTGAGAGTACTTTAGCTCAGATCGGTGAGTACTTTGAAAGCACCAAATACGAGCAGAAATGCGGTACTTCCGGAGTTGGTAATATTATTATTGCCGGTAACCGAAGCGCAGATAAGACCACCCTTGCTATTAACATTGTCAAGGCCTTAACTGCTCTGTATCCTGAAAATGCAAGAAAGATCGCAAGAACCACCGGTGATAATTTAAATCAGCGTGGTATCCAGCGCTCTATTGCGAAGTTAACAGGTGCATCCTTAATCATTGAGGATGCGGGTGTATTAGATCGTCAGCGTGTTCTTGAAATGGTGGAAGCCATGGAAGGCAATACCGGCGAGTTATTGATCATTCTCGAAGATACGGAGAATGAAATTGCAGAACTCTTAAAGGGCAATCCGGAACTTCTTGAGAAGTTTAACCATAGAATCACATATCGTCAGTTCACCGTGAATGAGATGGTGGAAATGTGTAAGAGATATGCAGAGACCCGTGGATATGTAATTGACGAGAAGGCATTACTTCAGTTATACCTTCGTATCGATGGCATCCATTCCGGCGGCGACGGCGTAAGTCTTCAGGATGTACGTGATGTTGTGGATGATGCGATTGACAGTGCCAATAAGAGAGCGGAGAAGAAGCTCTTCGGTGGCGCAAAGAAGAAGAAAGTGGACGATAAGGAGTATATCATCCTTAACGAACATGACTTCAAAGAGTAATGAGGATCTCTAGGAGGAAATTTGATAATGAGTAACTTGGACAATCTGTCGGTTAATGCAATCCGTGTTCTTTCAGCCGACGCAATTCAGAAGGCCAATTCCGGACACCCTGGGTTACCACTTGGTGCAGCCCCTATGGCTTATACCTTATGGACCAGACAGTTAAAGCACAATCCGGCCAATCCGAATTGGGTGAATCGTGATCGATTCATTCTTTCTGCTGGACATGGTTCCATGCTTTTATATTCCCTGTTACATTTATTCGGTTATGGTAATTTAAAGGCATCCGATCTTGCATCCTTCCGTCAGTTTGGTTCCTTAACCCCAGGCCATCCAGAATATGGTCACACCGTGGGTGTGGAAGCAACCACCGGACCACTTGGTGCAGGTATGGCCATGGCTGTTGGTATGGCCATTGCTGAATCCCATCTGGCAGCTGAATTTAATCAGGAAGGTTTCCCAATCGTGGATCATTACACCTATGTTCTTGGTGGAGATGGTTGTATGATGGAAGGTACTTCTTCCGAAGCATTTTCCTTAGCAGGAACCTTAGGATTATCCAAACTCATTGTATTATATGATTCGAACAATATCTCCATCGAAGGTAGCACCGATATTGCCTTCACCGAAGATGTGCAGAAGAGAATGGAAGCATTTGGCTTCCAGTTAATTACGGTAGAAGATGGTAATGATTTAGATGCGATCAATGCTGCAATTGAAGAGGCTAAGGCGGATCATACCCGTCCTTCCTTCATCACGGTAAAGACCCAGATTGGTTATGGTTCTCCTAAGGCTGGAACTGCAAGCGCACACGGCGAGCCACTGGGTGTGGACAATGTGGCAGCACTTCGCAAGAACTTAGAGTGGCCATGCGAAGAGCCATTTGTGGTTCCGGAAGAAGTATATGAGCATTTCAATTCCTTCAAGCCTTCCCTTGCAAATGCAGAAGAAGAGTGGAACAAGCTCTTTGACGCATATAGCAAGAAGTTCCCTGAGCTTCGTAAGCAGTGGGATGCACATTTTGATAAGCATATTGCAGATGCATATTTTGAAAGTGACGCATATCTTGCACATGAAGATAAGCCAATGGCTACCAGAAATGTATCCGGCGATATCTTAAATAAGTTGAAGGATGTGATCCCAGCATTAATGGGTGGTTCTGCAGACCTTGCACCATCCAATAAGACCAACTTAAAAGAAGCTGGCGATTATTCCAAGAATAATTACGCAGGACGAAACATGCATTTTGGTGTTCGTGAGCTTGCCATGGCAGCTATGGGTAACGGTATGATGCTTCACGGCGGAGTACAGTCCTATGTGGCAACCTTCTTTGTATTCAGTGACTATTTAAAGCCAATGGCAAGATTGTCTGCGTTAATGGGACTTCCATTAACCTATGTATTAACGCACGATAGTATCGGTGTTGGTGAAGATGGACCTACCCATGAACCAATCGAGCAGTTAGCAACCTTCCGTGCAATGCCGAACTTCTCCACCTTCCGTCCATGTGACTATGTGGAGACTGCAGCAGCATGGCAGTTCGCAATTCAGTCCGAGAAGACTCCAACGGCTTTAGTATTATCCCGTCAGAATCTTCCTCAGATGCCGGGCAGTGACAAATGTGGCGCGATGAAGGGTGGTTATGTAATCAGCCCTGCAAAGAACGAAGCCAAGGCAATCATTCTTGCTTCCGGTTCAGAAGTTTCCCTTGCAGTAGCTGCACAGGAAGCTTTAGCAGCGGATGGAATTGACGTAAGCGTTGTTTCCATGCCATGTATGGATGAGTTCGAGAAGCAGTCTGCAGCGTATAAGGAGAGCGTACTTCCTAAGAATATTCGTGCCAGAGTTGCAGTAGAGGCTTTAAGCACATTTGGATGGGAGCGCTATGTGGGCTTGGATGGCAAGATCGTAGGTATGGAAACCTTCGGTGCCAGCGGTCCGGCAGCAACCCTGTTTGAGCATTT
>JAILGS010000030.1 GCA_024696615.1 Lachnospiraceae bacterium | reverse complement strand
CTGCAAGAACAAGGTGGCTAAGCCTACCGTATTTATTCCTGTTTTCCCAGGTACGAACTGCGAGTTCGACTCTGCGAAGGCTTTCGAGCGTGCCGGTGCGAATACCATTGTTCGTGTATTCCGTAATCTGGATGCTGCTGCCATCCATGATTCTGTGGATGTTTTTGAGAAGGCGATTAACGAGTCCCAGATTATCATGTTCCCAGGCGGTTTCTCCGCCGGTGACGAACCTGATGGTTCTGCGAAGTTCTTTGCTACCGCATTCCGTAATGAGAAGATGAAGGAAGCGGTTCATAAGTTATTGAATGAGCGTGATGGTCTTGCTCTTGGTATTTGTAATGGTTTCCAGGCTTTGATCAAGCTTGGCTTAGTTCCTAATGGTAGCATTACTGGTCAGGATGAGAATGCTCCTACCTTGACCTTTAATACGATCAACCGTCACATCTCTAAGATGGCTTACTTAAAGGTGGTTTCTAACAAGTCCCCATGGCTTGCCGGTGCTGACCTTGGCGGTGTTTATGCAAACCCTGTTTCCCATGGTGAGGGTCGTTTCGTTGCTCCGAAGGAGTGGATCGACAAGTTATTCGCTAACGGTCAGGTTGCTACTCAGTATTGTGACGTTAATGGTAATGTTTCCATGGATGAGGAGTGGAATGTGAATGGTTCCTATGCTTCCATCGAGGGTATTACCAGTCCGGATGGTCGTTGCTTTGGTAAGATGGCTCATTCCGAGCGTCGTGGCGATTCTGTTGCGATGAACATCTTCGGTGAGCAGGATATGAAGATCTTTGAGAGTGGTGTGAAGTACTTTAAGTAAATGTTGATGTGTTCTAAGTGGTGGGGTGTATGCCCTGCCACTTTTTTTGTGCCCCAGGTCCACCGCATGGGTTTACCATGCTGCTTGAACTCCCGTGTTGCAAAATAACCTTGGAACGTGGATTCTACTTGTTTCTTTTGGCTAAATCTTATACAATAAAGGTTGGTTTGCATGGACGTTGTTAGAGAGGAAATGATTTGGTTTATGAAAAAATCGACGGAAATGTGGTTAAATATTTTAGGTACTTTTTTAGTTCTTTTCGGTGGCTTTTGTTTTGTTTATTTTGTATTCTTATGCAGGATTATGCCAAGCAGCTCATTTAATTATGTGTTCTTAGCGGCTGCTTTATTTTTTATGGGACTTGGTTTTGTGGTTTATTATGGAAAGCGTGGTCTTAGTAAGATGCCAAAATGGCTTCTGTTCACCATTGAAGGAATTGTCGGGGTTGGTTGTTTCGTATTTGTTATCATTGAACTGATTATTGTAATTTATGCGAATCGTACTCCATCTGATGCAGAGTATTGTTTAATCCTTGGAGCGAAAGTCAATGGCACTTCCCCTTCCTTAAGTCTTCGGGTGAGACTGGATGCGGCGTATGAATATTTGATGGAGCATCCGAATTGTATTGCTGTAGTAAGTGGCGGTAAGGGAGATGATGAAGGAATCTCCGAAGCAGAGAGCATGCGGATCTATCTGATGGAAAAGGGAATTGCTAAAGAACGGATTCTTTTAGAGGACCGGTCCACGACTACCATGGAAAATATGCAGTTTAGTAAGGAATTAATCGATGTGGAAAATTCTACCGTATGTGTATGTACCAGTGATTTCCATCTGTTTCGGGCATGCATGGTTGCGAAGAAGAATGGATATATGCACATCACCGGCCTTGGTGGACGATCTTTGTGGTACTTGATCCCTACCAATTATGTGCGGGAATTTATGGCAATCGTTAAGAGTATTCTGTGGGGATATATGTAAGAAGGAAGGAAAAACGTATCCTCCGTATAAGGATTTAGTATTAGAAATAGAAATATTTTAAAAGAAATAGAAGTATTATAAAAGAAAAAGAAGTATTTTAAAGGAGTTTATGATGGAACGTTTTGGTATTAGCAAGGAATTAGAAGAGGCTTGCAGTAAGGCAGAAGAGGTGTTGGCACCGATTTTTAAGGAGTATGATGATCGTGCCATGCGTTGTAGCATGAAGGTGTTACAGGCTTTTCAGGAGGAGCGTGTTTCTACAGCGAATTTTGTAGAAGTATGTGGTTATGGTTTTGAAGATGGTGGTCGTGATAAGTTGGAGCGTATTGTGGCTTCGATTTTTGGAGCAGAGGATTCTTTGGTTCGTCCTCAGATTATGTCCGGTACCCATGCAATCACCCTGTGTTTATCCGCTCTTGCAAGACATGGGGATACGTTATTATCCGTATCCGGTCGTCCTTATGAGACATTACAGAATGCGATTGGTTTAGTAGGTGATTCAGAAAGTTCCCTGATTAAATGTGGTGTAAAGTATGAGGAAATCAATCTCGTGAATAATGACTTTGATTATGAAGCGATTCGTGAGCGTGTATCCCAAAAGAATGTCAAGCTGATTGAGATTCAGCGTTCCCGTGGATATGCGCAGAGAAAGAGTATCACGATGGATAAGATTGAAAAAGTCATCAAGGTGATTCGGGAAGCAGATCCTAACGTGATCATTATGGTGGATAATTGTTATGGTGTATTTGTAGAAGATACGGAACCAACTATGGTTGGAGCTGATATCATCGCAGGTTCCATGATGAAGAATCTGGGTGGTGCTTTGGCATTGTCCGGTGGTTATGTAGCAGGTAAGGAAAAGTATGTACACTTAGTTGCTGAGCGTCTTTCTGTTCCGGGTATTGGGAAGGAACTGGGTGCTAACTTCAATCAGTTACGTAGTTTCTACATGGGTGTATTCCTTTCTCCAAGCATGGTTGCAAGTGCATTAAAGACCATGACCTTAGCTGCATATTTATTAGAGCAGTATGATTGTAAGAATATTACTCCAAGATATAATGAGCGAAGAACGGATATTGTTCAGACCATCGATCTTCCAGATGAGCGTCAGTTAGTGGCTTTCTGCCAGGGTATGCAAAAAGGATCCCCTGTGGATAGTCATGTAACTCCATATCCGGAAGTAACTCCAGGGTACACACACCCGGAGATTATGGCGGGTGGTACTTTCATTCCGGGTGCTACGCTGGAACTTAGCTGTGATGCACCTGTAGTTGCTCCATATACTGCATTTATGCAGGGTGGAATCACCTATGAATATGGAAAATTAAATGTGCTCATGGGAATTCAGGGAATGTTAAACGAACGTAAATCTTTTTCTAAGTAATTATGGGTAGACGCTATGGATTTTAAGTACTGTAGGGAGCATGAGGAACACGAAAGACTTGGATGGTAGGCCATATGAGTAATATTAGGAAAGTGGATTGTCATGGTAAAACATTTGTGCTGTCCCGGGTTGTGGGGGCGGAACGGGTGGCCATTGTAAAATATATTACGGAGCATGGTGGCGAAGTCACTGGAAATCTGGACGGAAAGGTGGATTATCTGATCTATCGCTTTGGCGGTGGGGAGGAAAGTATCCAGTTTCGACGGATTGAAGGGAAGATTGGCGCGGGGGAAGAGATCGGTATGCTCCCTTCGTCTGTTTTTCGCATGCTTCAAGGAATTACCTATATTGGCGGATATTATGATGATGAGCAGGAGATTGCTTTGTTCTATCTGAGTAGTTCCAAGGAGTGGCAAGTGGATGCGAAGGACCTTGGATGGATCAGGGGATATGTCTTTGACCGGCAGATGGAACTTGCGCAGATTTTAATGGATCGGGACATGGTGGATGCCATTGCTCGAATGATGCCCATGGTGGAACAAGAGCTTGCGATTCTTGTGGAGGAAGGAATCTTTACTCCATATGAGATGGTGCGGCGCGTGGATGCGATGCTTTCCTATGCCAATGACCACCAATGTGGTGCAGAAGTGATTTCCTGGTTGTTAAATTATAAGAATTCCCATTATGACTCTGCGCTGTTAGAGGATGCGGAGGCGGATGCTCTGGACTATGAGTTAGAGTTAAGGGATTCCTTCCTGGGGGAGCGCTTTCCCAATGCGACTTTGCCAAGAGACTTAAAGGATGAGTTTCATGCATCGGACTTACAGGGGCTTTCTGTTGGAAGTCATGTGGTTCTTGGATTATACCCACAGGGAAGGCATCGTGTGGTAATGCCCATCGACTGGGTCGTGGTGGCCATGGAAGATCATCGGGCGCTTTTAGTAAGTCGGTTCTATCTTTATAATCATTGCTATCATGAGGAATATAAGGAAATTACCTGGAAGGATTGTTCTTTGCGAAAGAATCTGAATCAGGATTTTTATGGGCGTGCATTTAATCCCAAAGAGCAGGAAATGATCCTGGAGAC
>JAILGS010000076.1 GCA_024696615.1 Lachnospiraceae bacterium | reverse complement strand
TTATAGAACTTTTTTTCGTAGAATACTAGAATCATTTCTTTCGGGACTTATGAGACGGCACTGTTTTTCGGGAATTTTCCCTGTTTTTCCCATTCGAATTCCCCTTAGGTTTCCCATCCTTACGTGGGGATTTGTCCCCAGGCCCCTTAGGTCCGTCCCCCATCTTACGTGGTGGAATCAGACAGGTTTTAAAATCAAATCCGATCAAATCCTTTCGCCCCGTCTTTAATAGGGCTTCCTTCACCAGCTCATAATTTTCCGGCTTCCGATACTGGATCAGTGCTCGCTGCATCGCCTTCTCATGAGGATTGGTGGTCACATATACCTTCTTCATATTCCTTGGATCCACTCCCGTATAGTACATACAGGTGGAAAGTGTGGCCGGGGTCGGATAAAAATCCTGCACCTGCTCCGGCATATAACCCATATCCCGAATGCTCTCCGCCAAAGCCACCGCATCTTCAAGCGTGGACCCCGGATGGGAGGAAATCAGATAGGGAACGATGTATTGATTCAGTCCCAGTTCCTTCTTAATCTTCTCATATTTTTGTACAAATGTATGATATACGGAAGCTCTTGGCTTTCCCATCAGATCAAGGACGTGATCCGTCACATGTTCCGGAGCCACACGAAGTTGTCCCGATACATGGTACTTACATAATTCTTTAAAGAAAGTATCATCTCTATCTCCAAGAATATAATCATAACGAATACCGGAACGAATAAAGACCTTCTTCACTCCTGGAAGATTTCGCATCTTGCGAAGCAGTGCAAGATATCCCGAATGATCCACCTTCATATTCTTACATAATTCCGGATGCATGCACTGTTTCTTGACGCAGGCCCCATGGGAAAGCTGTTTATCACAGGCAGGACGGAAGAAGTTGGCTGTCGGTCCTCCCACATCATAGATATTTCCCTTAAAGTCCGGCTCCTTGGTCATGGCAGTGGCTTCCCGAAGAAGGGATTCCTCACTTCGTACCTGTACCACTCTTCCCTGATGGAACGTGAGGGCGCAGAAACTACAACCGCCAAAGCATCCACGATTACTCGTCAGGGAGAATTTAATCTCCGAAAAAGCAGGAACGCCTCCCTGCTTGTCATAACTTGGATGCCATGCATTCATATATGGAAGTTCATAGATATCATCAAATTCCTGGGTGGTAAGAGGTCGCATGGGCGGATTCTGTACGATATATCGCTTCTCCCCATATTTTTCAATTAATGGACGACCGGTGGCAAAATCCGTATTCTCATACTGTATTTGCACGGATTTAGCATAGGCCATCTTATCTTCTACAATATTAGAAAACTCCGGAAGTTCAATTCCCTTCTTTCCACGAAGTCCTGCCAGCACATCACTAACATCCTTACTTTTATATACCGTACCATGTACATAGGTGATATCCTCTGCTGGAATCCCTGCTGCCAGGGCATCGGCAAGTTCCACCACTGCCAGCTCTCCCATACCATACATGAGAATGTCCGCACCGGAATCCATCAGGATGGAACGCTTCACTTTATTGGACCAATAATCATAATGCCCCATCCGTCGAAGACTGGCTTCAATTCCACCAATTAAAATTGGCTTCTTCTTATAGGTTTTCTTAATCAGATTACAATATACAATGGTGGCATAGTCCGGGCGCTTATAGGCCTCGCCTCCGGGGGTATAAGCATCCTGCATGCGGCGCTTCTTACTTACGGTATAATGATTCACCATGGAATCCATATTTCCCGCAGATACCAAAAATCCAAGTCTTGGTTCCCCAAAAACCGTTACACTCTCCGCCTTCGTCCAATCCGGCTGGGAAATCATTCCCACCCGATACCCATGGGCTTCAAGAACACGACTAATAATGGCAGGACCAAAGGAGGAATGATCCACATAGGCATCCCCTGTAACAAAGACGAAATCCACTTCGTCCCATCCCCGCTTTTTCATATCCTCTTGACTGATTGGAAGAAAATCCTTCATATAACTTCATTCTCCTATAGGTACACCCAATTACTTCTTCTCTACTATATCATATTTCTATAATACTTTTTAGAAAATCCACATCTTCTTTTAACACCGTATCTGTTGACACTCCAAGCCAATTTTTACCAGACTTTTCAAGATTACTTATATATGTCTTATTAGTAAATACTCGCTCAACCCTCTTTATCACTTCATCCATCGAGGTGACATTTCTCAGAGTATTATCGGCGAAAATATATTTTTCAATACATCCCCTAAGTTTATCAACATCAACCTCTTCCTTCAGATAATAAATATCAAACACATCTTTATATCTTGTAGAACGGCTTCCGAATCTTACAAGTGATTTCAATTTCTCAGTAATCATCTGATGTCTGGAATTGATCAAAAGGCTTACTGCATCATCCTGGAAGCCCACATCAAAAGCATATTCTTCCTGTTCAAGGGTAAGATCAGCATGAACACCTATATCCATCTTAAGGGAAAACATTGTTCCTTCTGTATCTTCAACTGTTAGTGTAATCCTTTTCCCCTTGTAGTCCTGATGATTAAGCTCTGTGATGTTGCCTGCAATACCAATCTTTAAGCCATCAAGACAGTTCAGCTTTCCTATAAATCTTTTAATAGAATCGTCCGAAATTGAATATCTTATAAAATCAAGGTCAAGATCCTGCGTAGCACGTCTGGCATTCTTAGAAATACTGCGCATTACAACACCGCCCTTAATCGTGGCATTTCTCCCCATTCCACTCTCTGCAATTGCTTTAAGCACTATATCCTGACATAGCT
>JAILGS010000056.1 GCA_024696615.1 Lachnospiraceae bacterium | reverse complement strand
TACGTAAGTAATAAGACCCCTTGTAGACGACGAGGTTGATAGGCTGCAAGTGTAAGCTAAGCAATTAGTTCAGCGGAGCAGTACTAATAGGTCGAATGATTCTCTAAAAAATAGTACCTCAAAGGATTTGTGATCAAAAATGGTTGTCAAATCAAAGACATTTGGTCCGAAAGGATCTTTCATATGCAGTAGTTTAAGGTTATATGTGATAGAAGAAATGCCAAGCATTTCTTTTTATTGTATATAGGGGTATAGTTCAGTGGCAGAGCAACGGTCTCCAAAACCGTAAACGGGAGTTCGAGTCTCTCTACCCCTGCTTTTATAACTTCGGAGGAATCCGAAGTTTTTTTATTATAAGAATAGAATCCGTAGTTTTATTAAAGGAATAGAATCCGAAGTTTTATTATATGAATATTGGGATTTGTCAACCCCTAATTTTACATTTGTATCAGGTTTTGACGATATAGGGGGGATGTGATATAATCATCAAGGTTTTGATAATTAGCGATGACAAACGATGCGAATTATCACAATAAGTTTATGAAAGTAGACTTATTCAAGTTAGATTATTGATAAGAGAGGATTTTTAGTATGAAATTACCAGAACAGACGATTGAATATCGTTATGACACACAGTTATTAATTGAGGGCGAGGATCTTGACGAGGATGTAATCAACGATTATATCACAGAGAATTTCGTTGGTGACTGCTTACTTGCAGTGGGTGATGAGGAGTTAATTAAGATTCATTATCATACCAATGAGCCATGGAAGGTATTGGAATATTGCCGTACTCTTGGTGAAATCTATGATATCGTAGTTGAGGATATGGATCGTCAGAGTAGAGGTCTTCACGGCTAATTGTAAGATCTACTGGAAGGAATCATGTGGGGAGCAACATCTTTCAAGACGGGAGATGTTGCTCTTTTTGTATTATGATGCAGGATGCGTTCGAGGAAAATAGGATGTTACTGGAATTAAAGGATGCCACAATTTCATATGGTGAGGTGACGGTGTTAAACCATGCCTCTTTTTTGGCTAAGGGGACGGAAAAACTGGCCATTGTGGGGGAAAATGGATGTGGTAAATCCACTTTGTTAAAAGTCCTTGCGGGGGAACTTTCCCTGGACCGGGACGACCGGCGTATTGGGCCTGGATTAACCTATTCCAGTGCTATGACGGTGGGGCTACTGAGTCAGGATTTTAGTCTTTACGAAGGAAGGATTTTGGATGATTTTCTTTCTAACGACCCTGGCGTTAATCGTTTTCTCACCCGTCTTGGACTTCCGTTATCCATTCGGTTTAGGGATTTTTCCTCCCTTTCCGGTGGGGAAAAGACCAAGGTTTTATTAAGTCAGTTATTGTATGAACATCCACAGGTCCTTTTGTTGGATGAGCCCACCAATCATCTGGATGTAAAGACATTGGAATGGTTGGAAGAACAGGTGATTTCCTATGATGGCTGTGTGATCGTGGTTTCCCATGACCGGTATTTTCTAGATCAGGTGGTTTCTAAGGTCTGGGAATTGGAGCGGGGCGTGTTAACTTCCTATGTGGGAAATTATTCGGATTATCGTCTGCAGAAGCTAAAAAACTATGAGAAGCAGAAAGAGGCCTATGAACGACAGCAGGAAGAGAAAAAGCGCTTAGAAGAATTGATTCGACAGTTTAAGAATAAGTCCCGGAAGGCTGCATTTGCACGGTCTAGAAAGAGCATTCTAAATCGTATGGTTCTCGTGGAAAAGCCGGTGGAGGACAATCGTCATCTTTTTGTGGAGCCCATTGTGCCAAATCACCATGGTCCTAAATGGGTGGTGCAGATGGAACAAGCGCTGCTTCCTTATGGGATTCGTCAGGAGATTAGTCTAAAGCTTAAGCAGGGAACGAAACTTGCAATCCTTGGGGACAATGGAATTGGAAAATCCACGCTGTTAAAGGTCCTTGCAGGGTTAGAGCAACTAAAAAAAGGACGGATGGTTCTTGGAGAAGGGGTTTTCTATGGATATTATGATCAGTTCTCTTCGGAGATTTCTTCTAAGGATACGGTATTAGAATATTTTTCTAAAAAATTTCCCCAATATAAGACGGAGGAGAATCGAAAAATTCTAGCGAACTATCTCTTTTTTGGAAAAGATTGTGCCAAAGCTGTGGATGACCTGTCCGGAGGGCAGAAAAGTCGCTTGTGCCTTGCCATCTTATTAGAAGAACGGCCCAATCTTTTACTTCTGGATGAGCCCACCAATCATATGGACATTCCGGCGAAAGAAACACTGGAGTCCGCATTTGCAGCCTATAGCGGTACCATGGTTTTCGTATCCCATGATCGTTATTTTGTGAAGCAGGTGGCGGATGCGATCCTTACTCTGGAAGGGGATGAGGTCTTTTATTATCCCTTCGGATATGATCAGTACCTTCGTCATCGTAAGAACCTGGCGGATGCGAAGAAGGCGGGAGTGGATCTTGGCACGTTTCTTACGGCCAAGGAACAGGCTCTGGTGGCGGATTTAAAGGCCGTTCCCAAAGCGGAGCGCCATGAAAGACATCCTCTTAGTACGGAGGAAGCCTATGTGGACTGGAGTTTGCGGGATGCGAAGGAAGCGTTAGAAGAGGCCATGGAGGATGTGGCGTTGTGGCTTTCTTTAGAATATGAGGGGGTATCCTGCATGGAAGTGGATGGGCTACATTTGTGCATGGACGAAGAATATCAGGCCAGAATGCAAATGCTTACGAACCGTGCACTGGAGTGGTATGACCAATATGTGTCAGTTGTCAGTGAGGAGTAAAGATGTTATACTAAAAGTTGCGCATGTTATGGAAAAGCTGTGTAAGGGGTCTTTTTTAGGAAGATTTAGCGCCTTTTTAGCGCAAAGGATTATAAATGAGTGAGGTAATGCTTCATGTGGGAACAGGTTAAAGAAAAAATTGTTGTTATTCTTCCGTCCTTAAATCCGGATGAGAAGTTAATGCAGGTTGTACATGGTGTGATTGAGGCAGGTTTTTCGGATATTGTGATTGTGAATGATGGGTCGGATGAGGCGCATCTTGCCCCGTTTGAGGAGGCCAAAGCCCTTCCACAGTGTACGGTGTTGACCCATGAGGTGAATAAGGGAAAGGGTCGTGGTTTAAAGACCGCATTTTCCTGGGTGTTAGAGAATCGAAAGGATTGTCTTGGTGTTGTGACCGTGGATGGGGATAATCAGCATCGTCCACAGGATATTAAAAACTGTGCTCTGGTGATGAGCGAAACCAAGGAAGTGGTGCTTGGTTGCAGGGATTTTTCACTGGAGGATGTACCACCAAGAAGCCGTTTTGGAAATCGCATGACCAGTTTTGTGTTCCGCTTTGCTTGTGGAATGAAGATTTCCGATACCCAGACGGGACTTCGGGCGATTCCATATTCCTTTCTTGCACCAATGTGTCAGGTGGAAGGGGAACGATTTGAGTATGAGACCAATATGCTCCTAAGCTTCAAGCGTTACAACATCCCATATCGGGAAGTGTCCATTGAGACGGTGTATATTGAGGATAATCAGACCTCTCATTTCCATCCGATCCGGGATTCTTTAAAGATTTATGGCATTATTTTTAAATATTTATTTGGTGCGATTTCTTCCTGCCTGATTGATATTGTGCTTTTTGCGATCCTTAATGCTCTAACAGGAGGCCTAGGGGAGAAGGCAAGAATCTTTGTATCCACAGTGGGTGCGAGAGTATGCTCCTCCTTCTATAATTATAATTTTAACCGGAAGGCGGTTTTTGATTCCAAGGAATCGATGAAAAAGACCATGGTTCGCTACTACATTCTCTGTGTGGTACAGATGTTAACTTCCTATGGTTTGGTATATCTGATCGAGCATACCCTGGCTTGGGGAAATCTTGGAACGGTACTGATTAAGATTGTGGTGGATACGGTATTATTCCTGATCAGCTTTCAGATTCAGCGTGCCTGGGTGTTTACGAAGTAAGAAATAGCATGGTTTTGGAACCAAATGAGAAATAGTGGGACAGTAAAAGATTATGAGAACGTTTTTGAGATTTTTAGGAAGATTTTTTCTTACCCTCTTGGTGACTGTGGTGATCTTAGTGGGTGGAATATATCTATTAATGTATATCGTATGTAAGGGACCATCCCCATCTGCGGGAGAGCGATTTGTCCTGTCCGTACGAGAAACCAGTATGATTGGATTTTTGGCCAACTGGTTCTATACCGATGAAGAGATTGCGGCTATCGTGGAAAAAAGTGCCATGAAGCAGGAGCAGGAACAGACGGATACTTCCATGGTTACAGTGGTTTCCAAGGGAGAAGGAACGAAGGAAGAGCAGGAAGCTGCTTTGACCCAGCCAGAGATTGAAGTGGTGGATATTAAAGGTGCCACTTATAGTGGCAAGATGCTTATTGTCAAGGATCCTTCGAGAGTATTCGTAGGAAAAATTCCTCAATTTGGTTCGGGAGATGGAATTCCAGCCAATAAGATTGGTGAATTATACAATGCTGTTGGTGGAATCAACGGTGGTGAGTTCGTGGATGGTGCAGTAACGGATACTTCCACCCCTGCAGCCCTGGTTATGAGTGAGGGGGCAATTGTCTATGGGGATGTGAATACCGTGGGACATATTACTGGATTTACGAAAGATAATATTCTGGTCCTTGGCACCATGTCCGGTCAGGAAGCCTTAAATATGGGAATGCGTGACTGTGTGTCCGTAAATCCGGGCATTGGTCCATTCCTTATTATTAATGGAGAAAGTCAGGATGGCGCAGGTATGGCAGGTGGTTTAAATCCTCGTACCGCCATTGGCCAGAGAGCGGATGGTTCCGTGCTTTTATTAGCTGTGGATGGTCGTCAGGCCAATTCCTTGGGAGCTTCCTTCTCGGATATGATTGAAATTATGATGGAATATGATGCGGTGAACGCCTCCTGTATGGATGGCGGAACTTCCACCCAGATCTTCTATGAGGGAGAAGTCATCAATAATCCATATTCTCCTTGGGGGGCTCGTCCATGCCCTACCGCATTCTTAGTAGGAGGTGCGGAATAATGAAGAAGAATACGAAAGATACGTATCGTAGCCATGCATCCTATGATAATTCCTGGGATTCCATCGTGAAAGATATTAATGAAAAACAAAATACTCCAAGCTTTTTACAGTCCGCCGATATTATTGATCTTGAGGAATGGGAAAAGGAAGAGGATCGAAAGGAAGAAGAACTTCGAAAAGCCGAGGAACTTCAGAAAAAACAGGAGGATGGGGAGGAATCTAAGGATCAAACCAAGGATAATAAAGATCAAACCAAGGAAACTAAGGATACCCCTGCAAGCAAAAAAGGTGTAGCTAATGAAAATCAGCCCCCTCGCGTCCCATCCTTAGATGAGGAACCAGCGAAAAAATCCCATGGATTTGCTATTTTCCTTCTGATATGGTCCCTTCTGTTAATCACCGGCATTGGAGTCGGCTTAAAGTATGTATGGGATGTGTTAGCGGATTATGAAGCCGGAATTCCGGAAAATTTCATGAATACCTATCTGGAAAACTTTGGTAATTCCGAATTAGACCGCCTCTTAGACGGTTATCCGGTGGAAATCAATGCCTATGATACCTACGACACCGTGAAGCAAATGTTCCATCAGGTGGTGGATCAGCAGACTATTTCATATGAAAAGCGCCGGGATGAATATACCAGTGCAGCCCCAGTGTATGAGTTATCTGCGGGTGAGAACGCATTTGCAAAGATCTATCTGTGCCAGATGGGTACCAATGCTCATGGCTTTGCCATCTGGGGAATCGATCATGTGGACTTTAACGGCTATGTGCTTGAAACGCATGATTATTCCATTCATGTGCCGGGTGGGGCGAAGGTCCTCGTGGGAGGCGAAGCAATTGATCCTTCTTACTTAACGGATACGGAAGAGGTGGAATATACCAAGTATATTCAGGAATATGTGAAGACAGTTCCAACCTATGATTGTTATACCATTACGGGACTTTTAAGTGATCCTGAGGTGACCGTGGAAGGGGACAATTATGTGGAGACGGAGCTGGAAGGGTATAATCTTTCCTATGATTTTGGTACGGATGAGGCTCTTAAGACCTCTGTTACGGACCGAATTCAGGGATTGACCCATTCCTATGCAATATATCTGGTGAATAAGGGAACTCTTTCCGTGGCTTCGAATTCCTCCATCGGTCATGCGAAGAAGATTATTGCCAATCTTCCTTCCCCATGGGCTTACCTGTGGAATGAGGAATACACGTATGAATTCTCCGAGGAATATATTGATCATTTTGTAAAATATAATGATGAATGTTTCCGGGCGGATGCTCATTATGTGCTGACTGTAACCTGGCGTGGTGGCTCCATTAGCTACAGTACCAAGATTGCCGGAATGTATGTTTATTCCGAGGGCGATTGGTATTTAGCGGATTTTGAAATCTTTGATGAAGAACCGGAAACCACGGGGGACGCGGAAGAAAAGACCGGGGCTTTGGAGTCTGCTACTACTAAGACGGAGGCAACTCCATGAGTGAACGAACGAAGAATAACTTGTTACGGCAGGGCACGATTCTTGCGATTGCCGGACTTATTGTAAGACTGATCGGAATGATTTACCGCATTCCCGTAGGAAATATTATTGGGGATGAGGGAAATGGTGTATATGCCGCCGCCTTTAATATCTATAATCTGGCGCTGATCATCTCTTCCTATGGCCTTCCCATGGCTGTATCGAAGATGATTTCCGCGTCCCTCGCGAAGAATGAATATAAAAAATCCAAGAAGATTCTTGTGGCTTCCCTAAGCTTTGCCTGCGTGGTGGGCGGAGTGGTGGCCCTGGCCCTGTTCTTAGGAGCGGATTTTCTGGCACGATACGTCTATAGTGGTTATGCTGGAATTGAATTACCATTTCGCGTATTAGCTCCTACCGTATTTATTGTGGCGATTTTAGGCGTGGTTCGTGGATTTTTCCAGGGCCATGGCAATATGGTGCCAACAGCCATATCCCAGATCTTTGAGCAGATCGTAAATGCTGTGGTTAGTATTGGTGCTGCATGGATTTTAATGAAGGAGTTTGGAAAAAGCACCCGGGCGGCAGGATATGGAGCCATGGGAAGTACCATGGGTACCTGTTTTGGCGCATTGACCGCACTCGTTGTTGTGGGATGCTGGTATCTAAAAGGAAGAAAGAAGTTTCTTCAGAATGTGGAAGGGGATGAAGCAAGTGAGGATGTGCCATATCCACAGATGTATCGGTTAATCCTTGCCACCACTCTTCCAATTATTCTTGGACAGACCTTCTATCAAATCAGTGCCGTATTTGATGATATATTATTTGGTAAGATCTTAGCCATGAAGGGATTTGGACCGGAATATATCAGTAGTCGTAGTGGGGTATATAATTCCATCTATGTATTAATGATCAGTATTCCCATGGGAGTTGCCACAGCGCTTGCTTCCTCCAGCCTTCCAAGCATTGTCCATTCTTTTACTCAAAAAAGAATGTCGGAAGTGTATGGAAAGATTAATTCCGTTATGAAATTTAATATGATGATTGCCATTCCATCCTCCGTGGGACTATTTATCCTGGGAGAACCAGTGATTTCCCTATTATTCCCACGACTAGATTATGTGACCGGTGGAGCCATGCTTCGCTTAGGATCCCTGGCAGTGATCTTTTATGCGATTTCTACCATTACCAGTTCCATCCTTCAGTCCTTGGATCAGATGATGAAGCCGGTGATTCACTCCGCCATCTCCTTAGTGATTCATTTGGTACTGGTGAGTGTTCTTTTAGTGAGTACCGATCTTGATGGTTATGCACTTGTGATTGGTTATATGACCTTCCCGGTGGTGGTGGGAGGATTGAATCTATATCAGATTCGAAAGAGTATCGGCTACCGAATGGAAGTGAAGCGAACCTTCCTTCTTACGGGACTCTGTGCTTTATTCATGGGGTTATGTACCTTCGCAGTCTACTATGGCTTAGTGGCCTTAGCCTTCAATCACATTCTGACCTTAGGAATTGCCTTAGTGGTGGCAGTAGTGACCTACTTTGGCCCAATGATGGCATTTCATAATATTGAGAGAATTTAACTTGAGTCTTGACAAATCTAAAAAACTCCTGCTTACAGCTTGTTGCGTAGGCAGGAGTTTTTTAACTCAGTCGGAGTACAAGCTCCGACTGAGTTAAACGCTCCGCGAGGATGCGCACGGATTCGGACAGGAATTTGTCTGCTGAAGCAGACCCGAATCCGGCGCACAAGACTCGCGAGCGAGTCTTGACTCTTAATATCCCCATATTCTTAAGAAAATCTAAAATAAAAATAAGTCCCATTGAATAATAAAAAAGATAGTACTATTATATATATGGTTGAGTACAATATAAATGTACACAATAAATTTTACTTTAGAAAGGGAGATAAA
>JAILGS010000055.1 GCA_024696615.1 Lachnospiraceae bacterium | reverse complement strand
AACCATAGGATCCGCTTTCTTCTACCAGTCCACGGCGATTCTTTTCAATACCCGTCTTATTTCCTAACAGATCATACTGATAGGTATACTGATCTAAAATTCCCTCCTGATCCTCATGGATTAAACTGCTTAGATGTCCAAAGGAATCATAATCATAAGTTGTTGTTGTTCCATTAGAGAATACTTTTTTAGCAAGATATCCCACTGAATTATAGGTATAATCGATTTCCTGATCGCCGGCAGATAATTTTTCTAATCTTCCAAGCTTATCATACGCATAACGGGTTGTCTTTCCATCCGGTGTGGTAATAGATGTACGGTTACCCTGAACATCATAGGTATAAGATGTCTCATCCCCATTTGGCTGGATTACTCGAAGTGCTCTACCCTTAGCATCATTCGTGATCTTCGTTACTCCGATCCAATCCTCTACTTCCTGAAGCTGTCTTAATGGATTATAACGAAGTGCCACTTCTCGTCCATCTGCATATTGGATCTGATTTACATCACCCTTAACAGTATAGCCGATTTTTGTAAGGTATCCTTCCTGGTCAACACGTTCTGTTAACTGCCCTTTCAGATTATAAGTAAAAGTCTCTACCTGTCCCAGAGGATCGATAACCTTCGTTACATTACCCATAAGGTCTCGTTCATAACGAGTAGTCTGACAATTCTCTTCCGTATCTGAATGGAAGTTACCAAACTGTCGGATTTCGATCAACTGATCATCTAAATCGTAGATATATTCGGTCGTATTCCCCAGCGCATCAGTAACTTTCGTAAGTTTTCCGGTGAGGGAATATTCATACTCCGTACGATTTCCTAGTGCATCCACAACTGCGGTTACATTTCCAAGTGGATCGTATGCAAAACTCTGGGTAGCTCCATTACTACCTTCCATCGAAGTGATACGATTTAAACAATCATAAGCATACTTGATCCGATTTCCATTACGTTCTTTCTTTTCAATAACATTTCCAACTGCATCATAGGAATACTCTTCGCTACATCCATCCGGATAAGTAATGGCATTAAGAATACCTCCTGGTAAGTAGGAATAAGAAGTTTCTCTACCGCCTTCATCTACAACTCTGGCAATCTTACCAAGACATGTATAAGTATACGTGCGCTTTTCACCAAGTTCGTTCGCTTCTTCCACAAGCCAACCGTTCCCATTATAATTCAAAGAAACGCTGTTGCCAAGGGAATTCTCCATACCAATTACATGGCCTTCCCCATCGTACGTATAAGTATAGGTTAATCCGTCTTCTTCCGTTACTTTCGTCAATCGTCCAAGAGCATCATAAGAAAACTTCGTTGTTACACCAAGTTCATCTTCCACACTGGTACGGTTTCCAACTGCATCATAAGTATAACGAATATTTCCACCATTAGGATTCTTGATACGCTTTAGACGATTATGTTCATCGTAAATATATGTCGTACTTGCACCACTAGGAGAGGTAAGACGAGCTAAATTGGACATTGAATCATAGGTAAGTAAGGTTTCACGTCCTAGGGGATCAATTACTTTAGATAACTTGTGCATTCCATTATATTCTCGACGAATAACCCCTCCTCGAGCATCTTTTACCATCGTTACCTGATTCGTTGCATTGTATTCGTATTCTGTTAAGTCTCCAGCAGCATTCTCAACCTTCGTCAGATTATCCTTTGCATCATAAGAAAAGAGGGTAGCATGCTGATTCGCATCGCTTGTTTTTACTACTCGATTTAATGCATCATATTCATATGTTGTGATTGCCCCGGCAGGAGATGTAATGGATAGAATATTTCCCCTTTGATCATATGTTAAAGAAACCTGTGATCCATCTGCCAAAGTAATACTGCTTGGTTTTCTTTTCATGGCGTATGTAAAAGTAAAATGATTTCCCAATGCATCACCATAATCAATAAGATTTCCTTCCGCATCATATACATATGTATTTTTTTCTTCACCATTAATAAATGTGCGGATTGGAAGATTCTGTTCATTATACTGCATCTCGGTCTTATTGCCCAAGGCATCAATCACTCGTGTAAGATTACCTGCAGGATCATATCCATACTGAGTCTTATTACCAAGTTTATCCACAACTAACGTTTTTTGATTTTTCTTATTGTATTCAAAGTGTTCTTCACCATCTGAATAAATATGTTTAATATCACGATATAGAGAATCATGAACATAGGTTATTTTACTTCCATTTCGTTCTGTCAAAATAACCGCCTGATTCTCATCATCATATTCAAAAGACATGCTGGTACCATCTGCAAACTCCTGTTTCGTAGTACGATCCTTAATGTCATAGGTATTCCTAATTCCAACAATTCCCTCATGATCAATTACTTCAACAATTTTTCCACTGGAAGAGTATTCATATCGACTAATAGCACCTATAGGAGAAGATACTTGCTTTAATACTCCATCCTCAATCGAATATGTAACTGTACGACCGGTATGATCTTTTACCTCAGAAAGATATCCTTGAGCATCGTAGGAAAGAGAAAAATACTCTCCGGTTTCCCGCTGAATCTTGACTAATTTTTCATCTTCATCATAGGACAGAATTGTTCGTGTACCATCTTCCGTAAGAACATTTCTTAATTTTCCATTCTTTAAAAAATCATATCGAATTTTTCCAGGAATTTCATAACAATATCCCTCAGAATTTTCCGTTAACGTACCATCGGATGCGAATAAAGACTCATAAGCTCCTGTAGAGGTTTTATGAAAATGCTCCTCTTTTCCCTCTTCAAAAACGACAACAAGTCCGTCATTTTCGTCATAAATGGCAACTTCGTAGTTATGATTCCAATCCCTTCCTAAAGAACCACAACGAGTATTAATCGCATTATAGAAACGACGGAAGATAAAATCAGTACTTCCCTGAATCTTAAAATCCTCTTTATCATAAATAAAATTACCCGTCGATAAATTCACAGGTTCTCCGACGAAGGACATACTTTTTTCTTCGGCACCCTTCACATTATCTAAAATTGCAGAAATGTTCTGCTCAGATGTATACAGAGAACCATTGGGAGAAAGAGTACTATCTGGAATTTCTAAATAAATAGAATCAGATGTTAATACCTCCGGATTTCTAGAAAAAATATCCTTCCATCGATCAATCTCTTTAAAAAGGGAATTTAATTCTGACATGATTGCTTCCAAATATTTTTGATACTCATCATCACATTCAGGAATTAAAACTGTTGTCTTTTCTAAACACTTTTCAACTACTTTCCTATATTTTTCCAATTCAATGGCTTGCTTTTTTACAATCATTTCATTGGCACTACTATATACACTTGCCTGTTTTACATCCTCAGGAACGGAATCGTATGCAACGAATGCGGAAGAAATATTTATTTGAACACTCGTCAAAAATTCATCCAAATCACTAATTGTTTTTAATAACTCTTCACACACTTCTTTTATATATGTAATATGAAATATTCTATCCATTAATCAAACCTCTACTTAAAAATTTACCTAATGCCTTCTATTTCTAGAGTCATCAGTTAATCAACTCGTGCTGAATCATCACTTTTTTCATTGTTATCAACCGCCGAATTCATCATATCAAGCGCTAGATGGCCGTCTAGTTCAGCAAATTCATGGGAAATTGCCTTTATCGCTCTACTAAAATCTCCAATCAATTCTAATAATTGTATCGTTGCGTTACTTTCAAATTCCATCAATCTCCTAATTTCAGCCGCAGTTTCTCCTTCGGATACATCAAGTAACGCTTTTAATTGTTCATACGTCCTTTTAATATCATCACCGTTATCTTTAATTCTAGTTTGAATGGTATCGATACGTTGGTTTATTACTTCATAATCTAATCTTATATCTTCCGCCATAATCTTAACTCCTTTTAAAAGTATCATTGTTTTTCATAGAATTGGAAAAACTAGAAATCACTTTCTCTGAACCATCATAAAAATCATTTAGCAATTGAGAGAGTTCTTTTAAACGATCAATAACCACTATAATATTCTCAGAAATTTGATTCACATAAAATCCGCCATCAACCTGATTTAATTCACTTATACTTTTATATAATTCCTCAATATTATCCAAATTGTTTTGATGTACTTCTCTTAATTTATTAGATAATTTTTCGTATTCTTCATCTTTATAACCAATTTTTCCAGCCATGATATCCTCCTACAACTGACTTCTAAGATCAGCAATCTTAAAATTAATCAATTGAATTTTTTGACTAATTACACTCGACTGACCAATTAAAGAACAAACCATCCCATTAATACTTGCACGCATCTCCACCACCTCGTCAGTTAACGTACAAAAATATTGCGAAACATCCTCTGCAATAATTCCTTTGAAAAAATGGTTGCGATTGATTTTCTCATCAAAAGATTCTAACTGTTGTATGAGGGCATTGGACCTTTCCTGATTGCCCTCCGTCTCTGACTTAACACCTTCTATTTCACTCTTTGCGTTTTCATACACAACTTTTAATGCTTCTAATGCTTTTATTTCAGCCTCAATTTCAGCAATTCTTGCCGCTTCTTCCGCTTCAAGTCTTGCCTGTTCTGCTTCCGTCATTCTTCCATTCCTCCTGCATTCCTTATCAATTTCATACGTTCCACCTGACTTTGGTTGGTATGAAGTAAATATCCTTGATCGAGTTCCATTCCATTGTCACGAATCCGAGGGAGTGTATATAACGTCTGATTCTTAACATTACCAAGTAACAATACGTCCTTTGCTCCAAGGCAGGACTTTAATAGATGATTCTTCGCAATCTTAGAAATCTTGTCATCACTGGTCGCACAGACATATATGCCCACATTCACCGCCTGCATAATAATCTGTGTGAACTCTTCCGATTCCTGGGTTACTTCTAAGAAGTTTTGAACCACATCAATCAGAATATATACTGCTGGTAATCCCTGATAGAAGCGTTTCATTGTCAAGGTGACATCATCCAACTTCTTCTCTTCGTACTGCTCCTGGCGCTCTTTTGTTAATGCAACAATGGAGTCAAGCATGGCCTTATAACCACTAGCCTCCGAAGCGTACGAAACACCCGTCATTTCTGAAAATCTTCGTAACCCTTCATTCTTCGCATCAAAACAGTAGACCGTTGCCCCAAGTGAAATTGCTTTCTTCATCAGCACACTTAAGCACGTGGTTCTACCGGTACCGCTACTTCCTACAATCCAAGCAATATCATTCGACATATCCAGATAACGAACTTCCATTTCTTCCGTTTCAATACCAAGTGGTACAAGGAAGGCATCTTCCCGATATCCGGAATACATTGGAAGTGCTTCATAGGTTAAGGCTTCAGGAAGCATTGGGATGCCCTTCGCCTTTTCCTCGGAACTAGCACTCTTAATCGCTTCCACCAGGGTTCGGATCTTGGCGTTATAATCCATCTCATTCTGAAATGCTACCGGAGTATATACCTGCATCACATGGATTCCATTATCATTCACAAGAACACGTCCATGATTGTCTTCCGTCAAGCTATAACTACTACGACCAAGGAGCGCTGAATTTTCCCCGGCATCAAAATTAAAACCAGCAATCTTTTCTTTAAAATTCGAACGAGTGGAGGTTCGCATCACACTCTGTCGCGATGCCGTAAGAAGGATGTAGATTCCAAGGCTGGCTCCATCTCTAGAAACCTTCTGAATAAATGCTACAGCATCATCTCCCAGTTCCTGAATCACATCATAATTATCCACTACAATGACGATGGCACGAAGTGTTTCACTGGACATCTGATTATATACAGAAAAATTCTGCGCCATTACTTTGGCAAAAAGGTGCTTTCGAAGATTCATTTCTTCCATCATCATCTTCTTAAATTTTTCGAATTTTTCTTCCTCTTCCAGCCCCATATAATCTGCCACATGAGGAAGATCACGCAATTTAATTAATGCGGAATTTCCCCAATCCAGAAGATAAAATTGCAGATTGGATACGGAGTTTTTCATAGCAAGTCCAAGAATCAGGCCCGTAGCAAAGAAGGACTTTCCATAACCACTGGACGCCTGATAGATTAAATGGCCATTCGTAAGGAAATCCACCACATATTCTCGTTGCGCCTGTTCTTCCGGAATATCCATCATACCCACACCCAGAGTACAGTCTAACTTCGTAAAGCTTGCACTATCCTGCAGATTCTGAGTATATGGGGACACCATCACCTCTGGTAATGATGGAATCCACGTCTTACGTACCGGAATCGTATGCATTTGCTCATATACTTGGGCAAGATGCTCTACGACAACATCTAACTGTGTTGCCTTCATCTGATTGCTTTCACTACTACCTTCCAGGTTTTGATTTAATAATTCTCCCTGTCCCAGACGATTGATCAGATATACTCGATCATCTTCCTTCTCCTCTTCCGTCTGAAGCATCTCATACGTTGCACCACTCCAGGCGGACTGGAATAATTCGTAGATTTCATTATTTCCCACCTGTAAGTAAGCACGACCAGCCTGGGTGATACTTGCTGCATCCGGTGTTTTTAACATTTCCCGGCTATCCGCAACATCCTGCACTTTTAAGCACAACTTAAATTTACTGTTGGTCCAAATCTGATCATCCACAACACCACTAGGCTTCTGGGTAGCAAGGATTAAGTGAATACCAAGGCTTCGACCAATACGAGCAGTGGAAATCAACTCGCTCATAAATTCCGGTTGCTCTTTCTTTAATTCTGCGAACTCATCACTGATTAAAAACAGATGTGGCAATGGTTCTTTCACTTTTCCCAGATGAAATAACTGGCTATAACCATTGATGTGATTTACTCCACACTGATTAAAAATCATCTGTCTTCTTGCCAGTTCGCTCTTAATAGAAGCCATGGCACGCATGCTTTCGGCTTTATCAAGATTGGTGATGGTTCCAAGTAAATGTGGAAGTTTGGCGAATAGATTAGCCATTCCACCACCCTTATAATCGATTAATAAAAATCCCACTTCATGCGGATGAAAATTCACTGCTAAAGATAGGATATAGGTCTGAATGATTTCAGACTTACCAGACCCCGTCGTTCCGGCTACTAAACCATGAGGTCCATGCGCTTTCTCATGCAGATTTAATTCCACATAATCTTCCTCTCCACGCACACCGATTGGAACGGCTAAAGATTTTCCAGCATGATGGGAAGCCCAACGCTTTTCCACCGCTAGCTCTTCCGGACGTTCCACCTGATATAAGTCAAAGAAGGTAATAGCATCGGGAATCGTATTACTAATTCCCTGTTCATGAATCAACGCACTAGTACGACGTGCCATCTGTTCACAGGAAATATCGGTTAGGGAAACCGTGGTAAATCTGGTATTTACCCGCTCTCCCTCATTTAATAACAGTCTTCCATCCGTTGCATTCTCTAAGAGGCAGATGGAATGAATATTTTCTGGAAGATTCGCCTGCTGATCCGTGGTATAGATGATACTAAAGCCTGTCTTTACTTCATTGGCCTGCAGATACTCCATGATGGCATGATTAACGATAAACTTTGGCTCATCAATCACGAACAGAAGATGTGGCTTAAAAACTGTCTCCTGACGTTCCGAAGCCACCTTCAGGGCACGATCTTTTAAAATCTGCTGAAGACTTCCTAACACCTGATCTTTTACCTGTTCTTCACTAATACAACCAACCACATTCATGGAATGAATCGTGCAATGTGGATACCACCGAAGATACTGGAATTCCTCCCGATAGGCATCTTGATATAAAAAGACGATTTCTAAATCATGGTAGCTTTGGAAAAAGCATAACTGCATAAAAAGATAACGCAGTTCTTCGTGAATATTCTTCTTACTTCCCACAAGACCAAGATGCGCCTTTTTTAAATCTACCATCACCGGAATATCCGAAATCTTTTTAAATTCCTCCGGAATCTTTTTGGCAATGGTTACAAGAGGATCTTTGTCTAACTCAAAGTCATCATTTTGATAAGAAACTTTCACCTTCGACGCGCCACTACGATATCCTAAATTGACGCATAAAAAATCATCATCCAAATTGGTCCGTTCAAAAAAACGGCTATCATACTGAGTTACCATCTTCTCTAATGTTTTTGGAAATGGGGCCATATAGGCCATCGATTCTGCTTCCGCCGCACGTTTTTTTAGGATCTTACTTCTAGTCTTTAATAAATAGTCGCGATATACCTTCTCCCGTTCCACTTCATCAAGCTTCGCCTGTTTTCTCTGGGAAAGAAGATTTTTGATGGTAAAACAAATGGTGATCAGTGTCATTCCCACACTCATATATACATATACACCACGCTTTAATACAAAGCTCATACCGATGGTAAAACCCAGGGTGGTTAATGTTGGCAGAATTGTTTGAAAAATACTACTTTTAGAAAATGTTGGCTTCTTAGGAGGAGCCTTTAATGTAATGGTCTCCTCTTCCACATGATAAATAATACGAGGAGAACGCTTATAAAAAGGGAAGGAAGGAAATGGAAGCCCTTCTCCCTTGGCATGGGAGAGCTTAATCTCCCACTCGGAGGTATCTCCCATAAGTTCTAAGTGATCCGCAAAAAAGGTAATCGTTACCCCAAGAATTTCTAACGATTCTCCCAGATGTAACGTATCCTTAGTAATTGCTTCTTCCTTGGAGGCGCCAGTTGCTTTAACAAATACGTCCTCTCCCACGATATGATATTCTGTATCATTCATTGGCAGATAGATATCCCCATAGGTGCAGGAGCGATTTCCGGTAATCCACATATTCTCTTTTCTCTCATAACACTGTACCTGGCTTGGTTCCTGCTTTGTTGTACTCATCTGCGCAATCCTTACTGTTTTTATTATTCTTCTTACTGTTCTTCTTATTTCTCTTCTTCTGGTTTATATTTATCCCCTAACTGGGTAATCTTTTGCTGTAATTCTTCGATTCGACTCTGCTTTTCTTCGCCACTAATAGTAGTATTAGTTTCCAGGCTATCCAACTCCTTCATGTAGGCATACACAAGAAGTTGATCATTCGAAAGCGCCTGTGCTAAATCAATGGCTCCTGCATAGTTAGCGCGGCCAAGTTGAATCCAATAATCCAATTCTTTAGGATTACTTACTACGGAAAGTTTGGAAATGATGGTATCCATCTCCTCTTTCTTTAAGCTTTCACATTTGGCATAGGAAACTGCTAAGATATACTTCGTCTCAATCGCCATATCTTCCGTTGCGATACCAACCATGGCATTGGTACAGCCCACATAATCGGACTGGATAAAGCACTGATTAGCCCGAATCAGGTGCTCCTCTCTTGGAATCACCCACACATGAGCATAGATTAAGAATCCGGCAAGAACGAGGGCCAATACACTGCAACCATACCCTAAGATACTTAGCGTAATATATTTCACCTTGGAGACCGTCTGTTTCGTTGCCTGTTCCTTGGCGATATATTGTTCTTTCTTCTCCCGAAGGAGTTGAACCATCTCATCCACTGAAGTAACCTTCAGATATGGTTCAAACGCCGGTTCACTGGATAACATCTCGATTCCGCTATCCATTAATTGATTTACGGTATATTTTTTACTTAAAATCCCACCCACAAGAATTCGATACTTTTCTAAAAATTTTTCTTCGGAGTACTGGTTCGAAGAAGAATATAGATCTCGGTCTTTTAAGCATGGGAGATAATTTTCATCATAATAAATGTTCTCTGTTTTAAGAGAACAATCATACCCTGCTAATACGAAGCGCAGGGAAGCAAGATTCATTAAAAATTGGAGTTGTTTTGCTCGATCTTCTTCCTGGATGGACTCACTATTTTTTAGTCCTTCCATCTCATAAGTAAAGGTAATCTCTTCTAATCCTTCTTCAAAAGAGCATGGAATAAGTCCTGGTACGGATACGGTAAGCTTTTCTAAATCAAACCCTGTTACTGCATTTCTTGTTGATTTTTTTACCACTTCTGTCTGATTCATTGTTTTCTCCTACTCTCCCGCTACTTTTCTTGGATTATGATCGAATAGTAATTCTGCTCCTGTATAGATTCCTGCTTGCTCATATGTTTTTTCCACGGATACATAACGCCCCGTAGACTTTATCTGAATCCATGTCGTATGATGGAACTTCGCAAGTTCTGGAAAGGATTCCTCCAATACACGAAGTGTGGTCGCGATTCGTTGTTTTTGATTCACCTGTAAGTCATAAACTTTATTCAAACTCGGAATAATCATGGTAAACGTGATGTTCATGACTGTGTTTCTCCTTTCGCTTCTGTTCTATCCAAAAAAATACCGCCAGGGTAAGAACCATTCCAAGAAGAATGCCTCCTACAAAAAGTAAAGGATTGTTCTGAACTTCAGGATTCTCCTGATTTCCTTTCACAACCACTTGCATATTCCCTTGCATTACATAGGAAAAAGCCTCATCCACGTCGGATTGTTTCTCCTCGGTTAGTACATTGGCAAATGCTTCTTCGCACTCGCTACGCTCTTCTTCCTTCACATCCTGCATCTTTGATTCAAATTCTTCGGAAAATATCTGATACCCGTAGATATCTCCTAGATAGGAGATGGTATCATTGGAACGGTTTAACACATCGAGATTCATGGAGAAGGAGGAATCAGTATTCTCCTGTATTTCCATCTCTTCCTCTTTGGTATATTCCTCTTTGGTGGTTTCCGTTGCTTCTTGGGAAGTAGTCTCTTTAACATCCACCTCTTCATAAGAATCCGATAGTTCCATATGATTCATATCAATTCCTCATTCTTCCTAACATGCCACAAA
Organism: Lachnospiraceae bacterium; assembly: GCA_024696615.1. Classification (GTDB taxonomy): domain Bacteria; phylum Bacillota; class Clostridia; order Lachnospirales; family Lachnospiraceae; genus MGBC120314. Next base: position 3,434 of record JAILGS010000055.1, on the reverse strand, counting down.
AGAGCCAATCGCCTTAAAAGGCGAAATGACTCTTTTTGGGGCATCATGTTCAAACTATCGACCTGACATCTGACTTGTCATATCTTCATCAGCCTGACGGAAGTTTGCTGCGATGGCCTTCATCTGATCAGCCATATCCTGGATCAGCTCTCGAACCTTATTTAAGGTAACCTTTGCTTCGTTATACTGCTCTACATATGCATCGCAAGTATCTGCTTCCCAGATGTCTGGTAAAGAATTTACTGTAGAAGTCATGGACTCGATACAGCTTTCAAAAGTATTACCCTGTTCGATTAATGAGTTAGCAGAAGTCTCTAACTGTTCATAATCTAAACGTAACATTATTTTTCCTCCTTTGATGATATTTATAACAACCAGTTCGATACTGGAGGTTATTCTTTGTCATGAATGTGCTGGCAATGGCCTACGTCAAGACTCGCTCGTGAGTCTTGCGCGCCGGATTCGAGTCTGCTTTAGCAGACAAATTCCTGTCCGAATCCGTGCGCATCCTCGCGGAGCGTTTAACTCAGTCGGGGCTTGTACCCCGACTGAGTTAAAACTCATCCGTAGGCTTCTTACGAAGAATGAATGAAATTCCAGCTCCCACAAGTCCAACGCCCAAAATTCCACCACCAATTGCCCATGGGAGAACTGGAGAAGACTTCGTCGCTGTTGTTGGACTGTCCACAGTCGTTGTAGTAGTACTAGTTACAACGGTTGGAGTCTGTTTTGGTAATTCTGCAACATAATCTGCAGTTACATCACTGAGACTTAATGGACTGGACATGTACGTATAAACTTCCATGTTTTCAATCGTTCCAAGTCTTGTATATGGCAAACGACTAATGAGATTATTTAATAAGTTTCGATTGGTTTCATTACTCGTTGTTCGTGATAGTTTCGCTGCTGCAAGACCTTCTTCTAACTTTGCTTGGGATGCCTTCTGGGCAGTTTCCACATTGGTTCGAATATCCATAATGTTCGTGGTAGTCGCCGAATATACCTTCGAAGAATAGGCATGATATTCCGCATCATGCTTTTTCACACTACTCTCTAACATGCTATTGGCAGACGAAAGCGTGGAAATATAAGAACTGATTTCCACAGGATTCTGATTACTAATCATTGCAATCGATTCTGATTTCCAAGTTTCGATATCCTGCTTTAACGTATCAAAATATTCATTGGTATCGTCATATAGATCCATCACGGATTCCATTCGTTCGGATTCCTCGATGATGATATTGGTTTTCTCCGCACTTGCTGTCTTTACTTCATTCACTAATTCCGTTAACATCTCAGAACTATTAAACGTAGCAAGGTTACTTAATTTTAAGGTTACTTCATCCTGTAATACGGTAATATCAAAGGTCGTTGCCTCTGGAAGGGATGGTTCAACTAAGACGATCGTATTAGAACCAGTCTGTGTCGGTTCGGTCTCACCTTCTCCACTTCCTTCCGTCTGCGTTGCTTCGGTCTGGTTCTCTCCGCTTCCTTCAGTCTCTGCCGGTTCACTCTGGCCTTCTCCAGATCCTTCCGTTTCTGCTGGTTCACTCTGACCTTCTCCGGACCCTTCCGTTTCTGCAGGTTCACTCTGGCCTTCTCCGGATCCTTCCGTTTCTGCTGGTTCACTCTGACCTTCTCCAGATCCTTCCGTTTCTGGTGCTTCGGTCTGGTTCTCACCACTTCCTTCAGTCTCCGCAGGAGTTTGCGTAGAATTCGTACCCGCATATAGGGCTGCATAGTAGTTGTTATAATAATTGTTATAATATGCGTCGTAATAAGAAACGTAAGCTGACTTTAGAGCATCCCCATAAGTTAATAAATCATTCTCCGTATAAAAACTATAGGTATGGGTATAGATTGGAACTTCATTTCCGTTCAGATCTACAATTCCTTCCACCGCACTTCCTTGCTCTGTAGCAGCCATTTTATCAAGAAGTTCACGGTAGGATTCTAAAAGGTACTCATATTTATCTAATTCTTTTTGGACGGAGCGTTTTCTTTTCGTCGTGCTCTTGTCATAAAGTTCATTATACTCTTCCACTAATTGATCATATAAAGCAAACTCAGTTTCTTGGGCGCTTAGTAAATCTTCTTTCGTGAGTTGATAGGCACTTGCGTATTCCTCATTCTCACTTTTTAATGCTTCCATACGTTCTTTTAAAGTAAGAGTAGCTTCGGTACTGGTTTCAGTGGAAGTCTCAGTGCTTGACTCTGTGGAGTTTTCAGTACTGGCTTCGGTAGAAGTCTCAGTGCTTGACTCTGTAGAACCTTCTGTGCTTGCTTCAGTTGATGCCTCGGTACTTGGCTCTGTAGAACCTTCCGTGCTTGCTTCGGTAGAAGCCTCAGTGCTTGACTCTGTGGAGCCTTCCGTGCTTACTTCAGTTGTATTTTCCTGTACTTTACTTTCACGATCAGTATCCTTTTCTTCAACACTCCACGTATCAGTAGATGTAAAGATGTTTCCTGCCTGTAAAGATAACTGATTTAGTTTCCCTTGCACGGTCAGTCCATACGTATCATAGGCATTTTTTAACTCTCCAGTAGTAGTCTGATATGTAGTCATATACGTTGTGGTATCAAAATCAACGATGGTATTTTCAACTTTCGTCATCTCAGGGATTACCGTAGTTGCTACTAAGTCATTTCCCTGTACCTGCAATAACGTTAATAAATCTTTATCATCATTGGAAAGAATCGTATTCGCAGAATCCTGCGCAGTATGATATTCTGCAAGAATCGTGGCAGTATAAATCTGAGTAATTTCATTACTCATCTCGTTATAGATAGAATAGATGTTATTAATTGCCCGATCTCTAGCCTCTCCCTCAAGTTCTGGAGCAATCACATAGATAATTTCAGATGAAATTGGTTGTGCGTTAATTGTCTGAATATTTTTAGAAAATGAAGATGGAATCACCATGTATGCGCTGTAGTTACCATTGCTTAAGCCATTTTTAGCATCTTGAAGACCTGTTACTCGAATATTCACCCCGACATTTTTTAATAATGCATTGCCGTAATTAGTAATAATCCCTTTTTCTGAATATCCTTCATCCAGATTTACAATAGCAATCGTGTCTTGAAATGTAATTGAATTAGAATCAACCTTCTCCACTTCTTTCGTGGTAATATCCATAACATTATTACTATTATTATCTGATGTATCATCGCTTAGTACACTTCCAGCGATATATCCAATTCCCAAGCACAGAGTCATCCCCAAAATACATACAGTTTTTCTAAGCAATTTCATTTTCCTATCATCCTTTAAATGCATAAAAAAGCAATTTAAAATTGCCTTTTTTAAATTTTACGTTTCCCCAAAAATTACGTCTCGAAATGAAATTGTTCCCCTAAAGATATATATATATATATAATTAGACTTAATGTCAAGTAGTTTTTATATACTAATTTTTTATTCTTTTTAC